>JBHIVS010000060.1:0-11512 GCA_041987885.1 Pseudobdellovibrionaceae bacterium
CATCACCACCCGCGCTGAATACAACCAAAGGTACAAAGAAGACCCACGCCTGCCCTCAAACCCCAACTCAGTCTATAAAGCAGAATGGCAGGGCTGGCCTCATTTCCTGGATAAGCTAAAAGAACGGTTCTATCGGACCTTAACAGAAGCAAGCCAAGCAACCATCGCTCTCGGCATCACCACCCACGCTGAATACAACCAAAGGTACAAAGAAGACCCACGCCTGCCCGCAAACCCCAACGCAGTCTATAAAGCAGAATGGCAGGGCTGGCTTCATTTCCTGGGTAAGCCAAAAGAACCGTTCTATGGGACCTTAACAGAAGCAAGCCAAGCGGTCATCGCACTAGGTATCACGTCTTACACTGAATACTCCCGACGGTACAAAGAAGACGCTAGGTTGCCTAGTGCACCAGATGTTTTTTATGCCGCAGAATGGCAATCCTGGAGTGATTTCTGTTTACCCCAAAAAATAAAAACACTCAAAGAACTCAAACAAGCCAGTAAAGTTCTTCAAATTAAAGATTCACGGGAATACCGGGAAGCAAGAAAAAATTACAAAATACTACCGGCACATCCAGAACGATTTGAGGGTTGGGTCAATTGGTACGAGTTGCTTGATATTCCTATTCCTTACAAATATCACGAACTGGTTGCAATGGTTAGAAAGGCCGGATGCCAAAACTTAAACGATTATAAGAAATTCCGGGCTGAATCAGCTGACCCAAGAATTCCGGCATCCCCCTTTGAAACATATGAAAAATCTGGCTGGACAAATAGCTATGATTTTTTCGGTAAACCTCGACCTTATCAACCAAAATACCTGGATGGTGAGTGGGAACCATGGGCTGTATATATAACTGAGTTCTTAAAACAAGCACGTGGCGGAGGAACCAAACAGCAAGAGCTTTGCCAATTTGTTCGGGACTATATTCAGGCAGAAGGGCTCGATAACTCACCATTTGATTTTCTGACCCGCACTAAAGTAAACGTTAGACCATTACTGGACTTACTAAACCAATTACCTGTACACAAAAAAAAACGACAACTGTATTCAATCAATGAGTTCCTAGATTGGATTATTCAGACAGAACTTACCATCGAGGACGAACATACTGGTGAAATTTTGCGCATCAAAAATGCTGCAAATCCTTTTAAACACATCAACTTTGATAACGAGCAATCTGTTCCAACCATCAACGAAACAAACAAACCATCTTTGCCTTATCAGTTTGTAAAGACTGGCAGAGATTGGATCTTCCCAGTTGATTCCATGTTGACATCGACCTCGTACACTGAGCTCACGCACTTACACAAATTTACGGCTGATTGGATCCCTATTTCAGATCCAACCATGTTGGACCATAGCGATCCAGAATGCGTGACAAAAACCGAACGTGATAAAGTTTATTTGTGGAACCCAATATTCTGGACTTACACCTACGCTTTAATGCAGCTCCCCGCACGTGGTATGCAAATTATTTACTGTGACTCCGGCGAAATGGATGAAGAAATACCTGACTTCAAGAATGGGAATCTATTTTGGATGATGAACCCGTCTAATAAGGCAGGACTGACCAAAAGACAAGGGATGATTTATAAAACGGAGAATGGCGATTTCGGCGTTCACTACACATCTAACAAAACACAACTATATGGTGCAGGTTTCGATATTCCTTACATACCAACTGAGTTAGCTTACTGGCTTGTCAAACTTCGTAAATGGCAACAAAAGTACAATCGTATTGACCAACCAACACCTTGGCTCGAATGTAAACGTACTAACCTGAATGAAATTCAACGCCAGTATAAAGGCGCAAACTGTTTTCTGTTCAGAGATATGTACGACACTGAACCAGGTACATACGGCGGACGACTCGCAGACCGACTAGCAGCTACATTATTTTTCGCAGTAAAGGACGAAGCAACTTTTGCAACATATAAAGACTGCAGTTTCAAAGAAATTGGTAAACAACTTGAAGAGGAGCAATCGCTTACTTTATCACGGTTCAGCTCAAGTTTTACGCCACACTCAATGAGGGTCAGTCTAATTAACGCCTATGCGTTTGAATTTGGCTTGCCGATTGAAGTCATCGTAAAGCTGGTAGGACATGCCTCAATAGTAATGACTTTGTATTATGTGAAAAGCGGCTTGGTTAGGCAAAAAGTTGAACTTGGTGAAAAACAGGCATTTAAAAACGCTCGGGAAAAAGCTCAGCGCTTCCTCGATGAGAAAGGCATCGAAGAGTTCAGGACGCAACTAACGGCAAACAATCCGGAGTTCCTAAACTCCCTAAGTAACAGACATCCTTCAAGTGCTTACTTGTGGAAGGACTTCGGAATTTGTCCCGTCGGTGGTAATAGCTGCGGTAGTGGCGGAGACATCGTTGTAGTTGGTGCAAATCTTTACAACCCTGTACCTGCTGGCTATCTCGGGGAACAAAACTGTCCACGTTGCAGATTTTTTATTACCGGCCCTGCATTCTTGATAGGTCAAGTAGCTCTTTACAATGAAATTACCCTCGCATTGACATCGCAATCATTGCGACATAGTGAATTGCAACAAGAATTAACGGATGTTTCTAACAGAATCGAAATTATTTCTCATCAACAATATGAACAACTCAAAACCGGTAAAGTCACTTCAAAGTCAGCTGCTGAAAAAGAGGTACTGCAGGCAAAACGTAGAAAACTTAACTCGGAAATAGAGACCAGAGCGAAAAAGATGGATATGTTGTTCTCAGATCTCAACTTTCTGTATCGACACATTCAAAACAGCCGAGTCATTACTAAAAATCTCAAACCTACTGAATCGAACAAATTGATGCTCGTTGTTCCAAGTGAGCTGGATTTCGATATAGGCCTGGAAGAAAGTACCCACTTCCGCTTGCTCTCTGAGGTTTGTGAAAACGCGGAACTGTTCCACAGCTGCAGCAACGAACTTGCGTTAGCGAAGCGTAGCCAAGCCCTTGATAAGCTCATGATGCACAATGGAATAAAACCTCAACTCTTACTGTTAGATGAAAGGGAACAAACCATTATAGGCAATCAGCTTACTCAATTGATGTATAGCCGCGTCCAGAGCTGGGAAACCATCGACCGTCTGATTGATGGCGAGCTGACTTTAAGAGATTTGGATAGTGACGTGCACTTGACTGCTAACGATATCAAAAAAGTCCTTTCGCGCGCCAAACCCATTAGGATAGGAGAAATCAAATGACAGCGATCTCGCCAGAACAGGTTTTGGAACAGCTATGCACAAAGGCATCTGAACGCACAATCGTTTCTCTCAAAGCTGTCTATCAGATTTGCAAAGAACAACAAGAGCGCGGTCTGAATGACTTTAGTTTCAGCACCATTGCCCGGCTTGGTAAAGGAAGGGGCGTGCCAGCAGCACAAAGTATTCGTAATAAAACCGGAGAGCATTTTAAAACACTGATTGCGGCATTTTCAGCTGTGGCCAATTCAACGAATAAACCAGCGGCTAAAAACGTGAGTTTGAAGACATTGGCCTGGATTGACGCAATCACAGACCCAGTGCTCAAACTCCAGGTCAACATTTTATATGCGCAAAAAAAAGAGGCTGAACGGCTAGTTCAGGCTGTCGTCCCCATCGACCAACATATCGAGATCCATGACCATGTAGGCACAACGTCGACCAATGCTCGACTGACGGATTTGGAACGCGAAGCACTTGAATATCTGCTGTCCGACGAGTTTCGAAGAATTGAGCGGTTGGAACATGGGCCTAACGGCAGTATAGTTCGGGTTGACACTCAAAAAACGTATTTTCCAGTGGCCACCGTTGATGCTTTGAATAAAGCCTTGCTCCATCTATAAACCTCTCAGGACTTTACATTGAGAACCGATTTAATTACCCGCGAAGGGTTCGATAAATTAACTAAAGAATTAAACTACTTATGGCGAGAATATCGTCCTGAAATCACACAAAAAGTAACTTGGGCAGCAAGTTTAGGCGATAGATCGGAGAACGCAGACTACAAAGAAAACAAGAGGTTACTTCGGCAGATCGATTCCCGGATTCGTTTCCTGCGTAAGCGTCTAGAGGTCCTCAGAGTCGTTGAGTACTCCCCGGTTCAAGACGGCAAGGTATTTTTCGGTGCCTGGGTTGAGATAGAAAATGAAGCCGGCGAAGTTCGTAAGTTTCGTATTGTTGGGCCGGATGAAATCTATGGCCGAAACGATTACATTTCTATTGATTCCCCAATGGCCAGAGCGCTATTAAAAAAGGAAGTAGACTCTGAGGTTTTGGTGAGCACACCAACTGGAGAGCACTTGTGGTTTGTCACAGAGATAAGTTACCAAGCTCCAATTTCAGATGAACCGGATTGAATCACTGTCGGACCGTGCATCATAGTCGAATTTTTCCCAACTAATCAAAAATTTGCGTGTAGATTTCACAAAATAGGAAAACATATTGTTTCAGATGAGTGAAGCCACCAAGGCCAAAATTATAGCGATGTCGACATGGTTGACAATTCACGACCTAAGCCAGCTCCTTCAGTGTGGATCCGAACAAACGAGTGACTTAATTCAGACGTGGAAGAGTGAGGCTAAAGTCTTCACCCTGAACCATCAAGGCGTATTGCTATTGCCGAGCTATATATTCACTCCAGAGGGCCAACCACTGACACAGCTTCAGAGAGTTCTTAGAACTTTTCAAAATCATAAGTCATCATGGGCTATCGCAGCATGGTTTGTATCTATCAATGGATGGCTCAACAACGAGAGGCCGATAGACCTAATAACTACGAAGCCGAGTGCTTTAATTCAGGCCGCCATTTTTGAGATTACCCCAATTGACCATGGCTGATTGAGGTTTGAGCTAGTACTTCTGAAGCAACCCGCGATTTAATGTCGGTACTAACAGTGTTGTAGTGACTCAAAATTTGTAAGTATAAAAAAAGCTAATGTCGGCTTTGCCTTATTTGCAGACATTCGATTTTTCGTGAACCTAGCGGGCTACAGCAATTCTTCGGAACTGGCTAAATTCAGTTAGCCACTGTACTTCGGTACATTGATGGCTGTTACAAAACGTCAGCTTAGCCATCCTCAATGCACCGACTTAGGTTAAATGCTCAACAAGCTATGCTGCCGAACACTCATATTTGGATTATCAAAACGTTTGTATATAAGCCTTAACACCTAACTGAAGTGCTTTAATATTCACGCCAATGGTGGCAAACCAAGTTCTTTAAGAAACGTATTGTGTTTGTCCAGTGCGTCCTCAATGGTTTTCTCCAGCGTGACTAACTCTGCATTAACTGCATACAAGTCGATTTCATCCTCTGCAACTGCTGTACTGATGTAGCGGGAGATATTCAGATTGAAATCGTTATTCTCGATTTCAGCCATCTCTACTCGACGTGAATAACGGTCCTCTTCCTTGCGGAATTGGTAGGCCTCGATGATCTTGGCGATGTGTGCGTCTGTCAGTTGATTCTGCCGCTTGCCCTTATCGAAATGCTCGGCGGCATTAATGAACAGCACGTCGTCGGGCTTTTTACATTTCTTGAGTACCAAAATGCACACTGGGATACCCGTGGAGTAGAACAGGTTGGCAGGCAAGCCAATAACGGTGTCGATGTGGCCGTCTTTCAGTAGCTTCGTGCGAATACGCTCTTCGGCACCGCCACGGAACAGCACGCCATGTGGCAGAATAATCGCCATCACACCTTCGTCTTTCAGAAAGTGGAAACCATGCAGTAAAAAGGCGAAATCGGCGGCAGATTTGGGTGCCAGGCCATAGTTCTTGAATCGCACATCGTCGCCCATAGCTTCCGTGGGTTCCCAGCGGTAGCTGAAAGGCGGGTTGGCAACAATAGCGTCAAAGCTGGGCTTTTTGGCTGGATTCAGCTCGCGCAGAATGTCCCAATCGTTGGTCAGTGTATCGCCGTGGTAGATCTCAAACTCGGTATCCTTCACCCCGTGCAACAGCATGTTCATCCGCGCTAAGTTATAGGTGGTGATGTTCTTTTCTTGGCCGTAAATTTTGCCAATGCCATGCGGCCCCATGCGTTTGCGCACGTTGAGCAACAGCGAGCCAGAGCCAGAGGCGAAGTCGAGAACACTGGCTAGGCGCTCTTTTTTGCCCATCGCGGGTTCCTGGCTATCAAGGGTAACAATGGTCGATAAGATGTCCGAAATCTGCTGCGGGGTATAAAATTCGCCCGCCTTTTTGCCAGAACCGGCGGCAAATTGGCCGATCAGGTATTCGTAGGCATCACCCAACGCATCGATGTCCGTCGAGAACTCGTTCAGCCCTTTGGCGATTTCCGCGATGATGCGGCACAGCGTAGAGTTACGGTCTTCGTATTTACGGCCGAGCTTATCCGAGCCAAGATTGATCTCCGAGAACAGGCCGCTGAACGTGCTCTCGAAGGATTCGTTTTCAATGTATTTGAAACCCGCCTGCAAAGTGCTTAGCAATTCGCCATTCTGGGTGCGAGCCAAGTTGGCGATGCTGTTCCAAAGGTGCGCAGGTTGAATTACGTAATGCACCTTGCGGCGCATTTGTTTCTCAAACTCGGTGATGTCATCGGGGTTGTTGGCATACCACAGTGCCAGCGGTACACGACGATCGTCAGCGTCGAGCGTAGGATAGTCATTTCCTAGTTCTTTCTTCGCTGCAGTCTCGTAATTATCTGAGAGGTAGCGCAGGAACAAAAAGGACAGCATGTAATCGCGAAAATCGTCCGCGTTCATCGCACCGCGAAGTTGGTCGGCGATGGCCCAGAGGGTTTTGCCCAGTTGTTTTTGGTTGATGTCGTTCATGTGTATTTCTTCTTACCTTGTGTTTTGGGTAACTGGTCGAAATCGCTTTCTAGTTGAACGGCGCGTGAAATACTCGCCGCATTAAACTGCTCATATTCGTTTTCAGCAAAAACCTTAGACTGTGTACTCGCGCAATTGCTATGGATCCGGCTTCAACTTGACCTGCTAAGGATTGCTTGACTGTAGCCTCGTGACTCAGTCTCATTTGAGTTGCCTAGGAATCCTTGAATGCTGCTCCCTCGTCCAGCACACCACCTTTGGTGGTGAAGCATATCAGCTGCGTCATACGCTTACCCCATAAAATCATGGTGTAACTCCAATAACAGTACACATCGATGTGTAATGGGGATTATCTTTGGTCTTAAGGGCTTGTATGACCTTTTTGACCGTACTTTGAGCATTGGAAACGAAGTCTGGCTGTTGGAGCACTCGATTCAATCCTTGTAAATGTGAAGCATCGTCAGAGAATTTTTGAATTTCTGTTTGCTCAATTTCGGTGTCAAACAGAAGATCCAGTTTGCTTGACCATTGGGGCGTACAAGGCTTTTTGAAGCCAAGATAAGCTTCAAGAAATTTACGAAGTAAGTTAGGAGCAGTGTACGCTTCATGAAGCGTTGCGCCTTGTGACGATGAAAACTTATGTAATTGTTCAAAGACAAACTGGTATTCAGACTTGTATTTCCGCAGAAGCACAGGCGTGTCTTCTAATGTCGAATGCCATAACTGGTTGGTATCGGCAAAACGGCGCGTGTAATATGAAGACGCACCTGCGCGGTTTGGTTTTTCTAAGCGATTTTTGTACTCTGCCCTATCGAACCAATGTTCTTTGAGAAGCGTGTACAACTCACTGTTATGAGTAGACACAAAAACTTGTAGGCAAGAATCAAGTCGCTTAGTAATCAGAGCATAGATGGCATAGATGTGATTCGAGTCCAAACTGGAAATAGGGTCGTCTACGAACACTATGGATTGATTCAGTGATGCCCCATTGTTTTCGAGTGTTGCCAGGAAATAAGCGAAAGTAATAGCGGTTTTTTCCCCATCACTCAAATTCTTGGCTTGAACGCCGTCGCGGCTGAATTCAAAAAAGCCACCGGCGATTTCGGCGACAGAAATGTTATTGTCGGGCAAAAGAAACTGGATGGTCTCGTTGAGTTTTTGTGCAGCGATGGATTGCTGCTGAATCTGTAGTTCGATGGCTTTTATCTTGCTGTCAATAATCGTTAAGAGTTTTTGAGCTTTATCGGCTTTGGCCTCTGCCATCTGAATGGCGGCCTCTTTATCTGCAATGTTGTTGGTTTGGTAAAAGGTCGCGGCGTAGTGTTTTTCGATGGATTCCTTAGCCGCCATTTTTTCTCTGCCTAGCTGTAATCGTTTTTGGTTGTGTTCTGTGACGATCGTGTTGATGTCCGAGATAATTTGTGCGATTTCTGAAGTGCGACTGGTGTCTACAGCACAACTGAGTTGCGTTTCAAGGGCGATCTGCTTTTGTTTGGCAATTGTTTCTAGCTCGCCGATGACCCCATTGGCCCAAAGAATCCATGCCTCAACCATGCCCTTGAGCGTAACAAACTGTCCTTTAAGATCAGGCATGAAATCACGCTCGTCGGGGAGTGAAATGGTGAACTTGGTGGTACCCAGTGAATTTACTTGTGCAACCACCTCAGTGGTCAAGTCTTCATAGGCCTTGGAAAAGTGTTTTTGCAAGGCCGTCAAACGGTCAGCGGAGATTGTGGAGCCGCAAAACTCGCACTGCGCGGTGTTAGTATGGTGCGACAGGCCTGTACGAATCCAAGATTCCAAGTCGCGGTTGTCTTTGAGCTTTGTAATGGCCTCATTGGATGCCGTCTTTTTCAGCACAGTAGAGAGATCTTGGCGTAAGGTCTCCAGATCGGTTGTTACGTTCACCACTGGGGTAATGTCTTTCCATTCTCCTGTGCTGCGCAGAAGCGACACCTTAGCTTGGAGGTCTTCATCTAAAAGGATGAAAGTAGTAGGTACTGCACTGATACGTGTTATTTCAGCGGTTAGCTTAGTGCGGTTGTATGTCTTGTCGCCAGTCAATGTGGCAATAGAACTGGCTTGTGAGGTACCCAGTGAATCAAATTCTTTTTTTAGCTGTTGATGTCTTTGATTCAGCCAGTCCTTCATGGTGCTTGTTTTGTCGAGACGCTGGTTTAGACGAGTGATGCGATTGCGCAGATGGATGGTGTTGCCGCCAACAATGAACACTGCGGGGGCTTTGCTTTCTTGCTGAAAGTTGGTTTGTATGAAGTCTCGGTTAAATACCTTTATTCGCGGTGGATTAGCAAGATTAGCATGCGTAAGCTTAGCTCCACTTTGTAGCTCAACCTCAAATTGACACCCTTGCCATTGTGTTAGCTCAGTCGGCTTCGCGAGAACTTGAAAGAGCCGTGAGAGCGTTGTTTTTCCTGAATAGTTCCACCCGTAAATCAGGTTGTACTTAGCAAAGTTGGTAGTACTTCCCCATTGAAATTGGCGATAGTTGCCAAAGTTGGTGAGGCGGATAATTTTGACTATCATGCATCAACCTCCCCCTGAGGTGGAAAAGCTGCTGCATCAAGCCTTTCTTGTGGGCATCGAAGTTGTATAGTGTGAGATGGCGCTGCAGCTGCCGGCAGAGTTGCCTCTCGGCTTAGTTCTCCATCCTCGTAGGGGTTTTTAAGGTGCTGCCCCACGTTATCCGTGCTCACGTAAAAAAACTGGGCTAGCTCCCGCTGCGTGAGTAAAACAGTTTCGTCTTTGGCCCGCAACTTGATTTGGCTTCGCCCGTCTTCGGTGGTGTAGAGGTTCAGGTCGTTCATGCGGTTACTGCTTCCTGCTGAATATGGGATTGTTGGGGAGCGGAAGCTGCGGAAAACCATTCTGGGTTAAATGGAAAGTTGCATCGAAATTCTTCTAAGATTGTGTAGAATTCGGCCCGCATCGAATCGGTAATCAAAGGGCTTTCAAATATCACATAGTCACCATGGCTGTTTAAATCCATAATCCGCTTCTGAAACGCTTTTTCAGTTTCGCCTGCCAATGGCTTTAGACAATCAACCCAAGAATCATACCCGAAGAAGGCGGCGGTCTGCTCAAACACTCTACGAAGCATATTAAAGTGATGGTTGTTGAGTTGCCCACTATCTCGAGCATTGCACAAGTCAACAAGGGTGGAAAGGTGATGAAATGGTGGAACGTTTTCCCAGTTTACAAGTTTGTAGGTTTCGAATTCATCTCCCTTCGTGAGATAAAATTTAACAGAAGCCTTCTTCCGAAGTTGGTTGGCGATGACGTTATAGAAAAGTGCGTGATGGGTGGAGATCGCCACTCGAAGGTTATCGCGGGATGCGGAAAGCAAGCGGATCAAATCATGAGCCACTTTGATCGCGTTATGCTCATCGAGCGATGAGATTGGGTCGTCAATGTATATGTAGTTCACCCAATTGTAAGGGTTACCATCGTCGTTATCTATGACGATCTGTACTATCGCAAGGAAGAAACACCAGATGAAAATGTTCTCCTCGCCCCGAGAAACCTTGATCGGGATCGGGTTGTTTTCTATATCCCGCTCTCGGAAGAAAGTGACAAACCACCCCTCATAGTCGATGTAGAAGTTAAAATCGGCGTAGCGTTCCAACTGCTCGCCGATTTTCACATCCATTTCTAGACTACTTAAGCCATTGAAGAAATTAGACTCTTTATTCAATACCAATATACGTTCACGATCGTGCGTCAAATCGTTGTCCCAATTGAAAAGATCCTCGGTATAGGCGTTAAAATAGAGCGTATCACGTGCAATGCATCGCCCCTCAGCATCGATTTTCTTGCCGATGTTTTTGAATTCATTAGATAACCGCGTCTTGCCCGTACCATTATGGGCGAAGAGCAAAACAAATTTTTTTTTCTTCAGCTCTTCGCGAAGGTTTGCCGCAACGGTCGGCAACGCTGCAGGTATAATCGTACTCATGTAGCCTCCACCGGCGATGGGAAAAGCTGCTGCATCAGGCCTTTTTTGTGTGCCTTGAGGGCTTCGAGCTTTTGAGCCTCAGCGGTAATGAGGTCGTCGAGGCTGGAAAGGCAGTCGGCAATGCTTTGTTGTTCGTCACTTTTTGCAGGTATATAAGTCTTGAGATCCTCTAGTTTCTGGGGTGATAAATTCGGAGGCTCAGTCCCTGAAATACTCTTCTCAATGTCATTTATTACTTTCGATGTTTGAAGCAAAAAGTAAACAAAAGAAATATTTTGGGAGGATACCAACTTGCCAACTCGCTGGTTTAACAAAGCACCGTGAGACTATAAAATTTTCTGTGTAAGTGGCTGTTTATCATAACGATATACGGTCACCGTACATGATCATAAACTGCGTCATCGCAGGCTTCCAATCGCGCAGCGGCATTGTCCACTTTTTGGCGATTTGGTGTAAAGCCAGGTACAGCAACTTCAGCACTGAATCGTCATTGGGGAATGAGCGTCTGGTTTTGGTGACCTGGCGCAGGCTGGCATTGAGCGATTCAATCGCGTTGGTGGTGTAAATCACCTTACGGATTTGCGGTGGATAATCGAAGAACACGCTCAGCCGTGTCCAGTTGTCGCGCCAGGATTTACTGATGCTCGGATGCTGCTTATCCCAAGCCTCAGCAAACTGCTCCAGGGCTTGCTCTGCCTGCTTTAAGGTGGCTGCGCCGTAGATGGTTTTAAGGTCGGCAGCGACCGC
>JBHIVS010000061.1:0-11508 GCA_041987885.1 Pseudobdellovibrionaceae bacterium
GGGTTCTGGAAATATTGAGTTTGATGCTCAAAAAGGATCTGTGACTTTTAAAGGTTTTCAAGGTCGTGTCGAAGGCAAAAGTCAGGATTCTAAAGTGGTTGCCGATATGACTTTGGATTCTGAAATTGATGTGAAAACAAAATCTGGAAATGTTGCTGTATCCACGCCCGCGGCGGGAGCCTTTGATGTAAATTTACTGACTGTAGAGGGTGAAATACAAGTTCCGGGAACTCTTCGTGTCATTAAGTTAAGCTCTGAAAAAAGTGTGAGAGGGAAGTTGAGAAGTGACGCATCGAGAGGAAGTATTTTTGTGCGAAGTCAAGAAGGCACTATTTCCGTGAAATGAGTTGACAGGTTTTCTTAAATATCTGACAGATGGAGTGATATCTTAAGCAGAATCTGGGTGAATATATATGGCAAAAATAGTTAAGAAGAAGCCTGCCGCTAAAGCGGCAACAAAGAGCGCAAAAAAAGCTCCGGCGAAAGCAGTTCCAAAGGCAGCGGCAAAAAAACCTGCTCCAAAGGCTGTTGTAAAGAAAAAGGTGGAGAAAACTCCAGCTAAAGCTCCTGCTAAGGTTGCAAAAAAAGTTGAAGTTAAAAAGAAAGCTTCTCCTGTAAAAGTAGCTCCGAAAGTGGCTTCAAAGGTAGCGGCAAAGCCTGTTAAGGCTGCTGCCAAACCACAAAAACCTGCAAAGGTTGAAGCTCCTGCTAAAAAAGCTGAAAAAATTGATAAAGCGGAGAAAGTAGAGAAAAAGACTAACGCAGCTCCCCCAGAAGTTGTCGTAGAGAAAGCCTCTGCTAAAAAAGATTCAAAACCTGTTTCTAAAAAAGCGAAAGCAAAAAAAGAAAAAGAAAAAGAAGAGAACATCGAAGACGACTTTATCAGTGATGATGATATGGGCGGCGAAGATATCGGAGAGTACGAAGAAGAGCTTAAGGCTGTTGAAGAACTCGATGAAGATGTAGATGTTGAAGAAGAATGGGTTGAAGAAGATAAAACTCAGTCTGATGATGAGATTATACTGACTGATGCTGAAGGTCGCAGATATTGCCGAGCTCGTGATTGTGATCAAATCGCCGCTGTTGATGCATATTGTCGTTATCACTATTTGATGTTTTGGAAGAAAATCCAAATCCGTAAAAAAATCCTTCAAGATGGTAAACTTGAACGTTATGTCGAAGAGCTTACTTCTAGATATCCAGATAAGTTCTTAGAAATGATTAGACGCGATCTACGTACTGAAAAAGACTTCCTAGGAGCTATCCAGGAGCTTGAGATTGATGAATCAGCGGTGGATAATGAGTTTGAAGAAGATAATAGTGCCTTTATTGAAGAGGTGCGCGGAATGGGTGAAGGCTCTAGTTCTGGAGTTGATGAGGACGATTACTAGTTCTTGCCCCCTTTTTTATCTATATAATAGTTTTAAAAGTTAATAAAAAGCCCACTTTTCAGTGGGCTTTTTTGCGTTTTGGCGTAGACTATTTTTGTGAAGAAGGGGGTTTAAGTTTATTTCGCATTACGTTGATGTAAAAAATATATTGCAACTTAATATGTAAATTTATAAATATCTCATGCACGTAACGAATATAAGTTGGCAATAAGGGCTGACGTTTCTACCCGCTACCGTAAATGGCGGACTATTTGGAGAATATATGCTTAAGCATTTAGCGGTTCTATCGTTTGTTTTCTTCGCAGCAACAACGGCTTCAGCTGTTGATCAATTTCCTAAAAACCCAGATGACAATTTAACTCCAGGTGCACTTTGTGCGCATGCAGATGAATTGAGATATCCTGAGCAAATTAAATATTGCGAAAGAGATGTTTCTAGCTCTACTAAAAAGGGCATCTTTCAAAAGTACGACCAATTAGGTTACCGTACTCGTCAAATGGACAGACAAAAATTCAAAATCGATCATTATATCCCTCTTTGTATGGGTGGAGCTAACGACACAAAAAATCTTTGGCCACAGCATGAGTCTGTATACAATGTTACGGACGAATTAGAGTTTGTTCTTTGTGAAAAAATGAAGGCTGGTCGTCTAAAACAAAAAGACGCTATCAACTTCATCAGAGAAGCTAAGCACAATCTTGATCAAGTTAATGAAATTAGACGAATAGTTGACGGACTTTAATTAAGTCTTAAAAGATTCGAGGGGGCTGCCCATATCTGCAAAGATATGGGCTTTTTTTTGCCTTTTTTCTGGGGGCTGCTCTGGGGACTTTGCTGGAATTGCCGACTTCAAAATATATTCCCTTCAAAATTTTTCGGACAGTCCTCGCGGGCGCCACTGCCTTTGGCAGTTGGCTGCTGCGGAACTTAAATTTTGAAGGGAATATATTTTGAAGTCTCATTTGTAGGAAAATGCGCCGAGGAATCCTTCCAGAAAAAAAGGCAAAAAAAATCCCCGTGCAAAAAAAAAGCACGGGGATTTGGAGTTCTTGTTTTTTTGAGGACGAGTTTTTTGATTAGTGCACGTTGCCTTTTGAGTCTTCGTCTTCGTCGTCGTCCTCTAGATAGTCGTCTTCGTCTCTTGGTGGAGATAGTTCTTCGCTTTGTTCGGCCATGCTTAGGGCGTCCTCGTCCGTTGGGTCTTCTTCGTTCAGCATTTCTTCTTCAGTGATTCCTAGAAGTTTATTTGCTTCGGCTTCAAGGGCGCTGTTTTCTGTGGAAAATCTTAGATAGATTTTGGATTTCTTGAAAGGGACTTCTTTCCATGTGTAGGGAAAGTCTGATTCGCCTTCAGTTTCAAAATATTCCATCATCATGGATGCAGCAGCATCTACGCAGTTGTGGATCATTTCTAGGGCGTCGTTATTTTCTTGGTTATAGGTGATCGATGTTTCAAAGTTTGCTTGAGACAAGCGGCCTTGTTCTTTATAGCCAACGCGAAGCGTAATTTCTTCGCTGTAGATACGTCCCTCGACAACGAGTTCAGAGTCATCTTCTAAATAAGGAGCAAAGTTTTCTTTAAAGACGTTTTGAATTTGCTCTGAGTACTCTTTTGGGAAAGTAGTCCATTTTTTTGAACTTTTGAGTCTTGGGGTCATGACTTGTTTCTCCATAACTTTGACATTTGAAAGAGGGTCTTCTATAACTCACTTTTTCATATGACACAAGAGGTAAGGATTAATGGATAACAGCACTCATAATCTCGAAAATGAAGGGGAAAATACGTCCGTTCAAATGAGCAGAGGGGTTTATATTTCCACTTATGGTTGTCAGATGAATGTAAATGATACCGAACGAATGCATACTCTTTTGGAGATGCAAAACTTCGTTGCTGTGGATTCTCCGGAAAAAGCTGATCTCATTATTATCAATTCTTGCAGTGTTAGAGAAAAACCCGTTCATAAAGTATATTCTGAAGTGGGAACTTTTAGAAAATTAAAAGATAAAAAGCCCCATTTGAAAATTGGTGTTGGTGGTTGTGTTGGCCAGCAAGAAAAAGATAACTTGATCAAAACGCAGCCGATGATTGATTTCGTTTTTGGAACTGATCAAATCGACTCTTTGCCTCAATTGTTATCGCGTGTATTTGATGGTGAACGTAAACTTGTAAATGCAAAGTTTGAGCACAGAGCGCCTTATAATATTGAAACTCTCGTAAGAAATCCTAACGTATCTACTTTTGTGAATATCACTAAGGGTTGTGATAATTTTTGTACGTTCTGTGTGGTTCCTTATACTCGTGGCAGAGAGAAATCTCGTCCAGTAAGTCATATTTTAACAGACGTTCATAATTTGGTTAAAAGAGGAGCTAAAGAAGTTACTCTTGTTGGGCAAAATGTAAATTCATACAGCGATCCTGGCGGCATTGATTTTCCAGATCTTTTAGAAAAGGTCGCCAAAGAAACAGCGATCGAGAGAATTCGCTACACGACGTCTCATCCAAAAGATTTTAATCTTAAGTTAGCGACCATTATGGCTGAAAATACAGATAAAATTATGGAATATATCCATTTGCCTGTTCAGTCTGGATCTACAGAGGTTTTAAGACGTATGAATCGTAATTATACTCGCGAAGAGTATTTAGAGAAAATTGCGATGCTTAAAAAAATGATTCCGAATGTTTGTTTTTCGACGGATATTATTGTTGGTTTCCCAGGAGAAACAGAGCAAGACTTTCAAGACACTATGGATATGGTTGCTGAAGTTGGATATGAGACTATTTTTGCATTTGGCTATTCTCCACGTCCATTTACAAAGGCGGCTAAATTTGAAGATCAGGTCCCAGAGGATGTTAAGTTTGAACGCTTAAACAGACTTTTTGATTTCCATGAAAAATGGGCCTTTGAGCATATGAAACAATATGAAGGTCAAATTATGAAGGTTCTTGTTGAAAACGGGGATCGTGAAGATGGAAAAATTCAGGGTCGTACCACGACAAATAAACTCGTTCACTTCCTAGGTTCAAAAGATCTTATTGGTCAAACCGTGGATGTTAAAATTACGAAAGCATTCCCGGCAGTATTCCGCGGAGAGTTGGTTCAATAGTTAATATGAAAGATATTCTTGATTTAAGTTCTTTAAGAACACAGATCGTTTTTAAAGATCAAAGCGCAGAAGAAGAAACTTTTCACCAAGAAGACTTGGTTGAATTGTTTCCCTATGGTTTGTCAGTTACCACAGATGCGTCTCGTCCATTTTTGCTGTTAAAAGATTCGGCTCATCAGTATACTTTGCCAGTAGCTGTCAGTCCTATTGAGGCAGGTGTGGCCTTGTCGCAAAATAATAAAATGTCAGCAGAATCTTCCCCGCATAAGTTTACGAGCTTACTGTTAAGTGGTTTGGGTATTGAAATTAAGCAGGCCGTATTTGTTGAAATTAAGGGAGCACATCAGTATGTGCGTCTTTATTTAACGGGCCATGCTCAGATCCCAACGCTTAAACTGCGTGCAGAAGAAGCCATGTCTTTATTGATTTACTTAAAAGTACCTGTATTTGCGACGCGCAACTTTATTGGCAGATCTAAGATCTTATCCACGGAGATTGAGAGCACTGCACAAAGAGTTTCTAATTTTACTTCTATGGAGAAAGGAACTGGATATTTGAATTAAGTTTTGTGTAAGATGAAGCATGATTCATCTACCTCATTTAATTACAGATCTCGGTTTTATTCTTATGATAGCAGCGCTTGCAACGCTGCTTTTTAAAAAATTGGGTCAACCCCAAGTTCTTGGATATCTCATTGCCGGCTTTTTAGTTGGGCCCCATGTTCCTTTTGTGCCCACGGTTTCCGATACTGCAAATATAACTTTGTGGTCCGAAATCGGTGTGATCTTTCTTTTGTTTTCTTTAGGATTAGAATTTAGTTTTAAGAAACTTTTTAAAGTGGGTGGGTCCGCCGGCTTTACTGCGATTTTTGAAGTTATATTTATGATGGGACTTGGTTATTCTTTCGGTCGAATTATGGGCTGGAATAATATCGATTCTTTGTTTTTTGGAGGGATTCTCTCTGTTTCTTCTACGACCATCATCGTACGCGCCTTTGAAGAGTTGGGTTTGAAGGGTCAAAAATTTACTGATTTTGTATTCGGTATATTAGTTGTCGAAGATATTGTTGCCATTTTGTTATTAGTTTTATTGGGCGCGATGGCGGCTTCAGGAAGTTTCTCTGGAACTGATCTTGCTATGTCGGGATTACGTCTGACTTTCTTTATGGCACTTTGGTTTGTTGTGGGCATCTTCTTAATCCCTATTTTCTTGAGAAAAATTAGACCTCTGCTTGAAGATGAAAGCTTGTTGCTGGTTGCGATTGGGTTGTGCTTTTTGATGGTTATGATTGCAACCAAAGTAGGATTTTCTCCCGCATTGGGTGCATTCGTCATGGGTTCTCTGTTGGCCGAAACTCCTGAAGGTCATCACATGGAAGAGGTTTTAAAACCGGTAAAAAATCTTTTTGCTGCTATTTTCTTTGTCTCTGTGGGGATGATGATCGATCCTAAAATTCTAGTGGGCCAATGGCAGTTAGTAATTTTGGTAACTCTGTTAACTATTTTAGGGAAATTTGTATCGACTTTTTTGGGAGCTATTCTTTCGGGGCAAACGAGAAAAAAATCATTTCAATCAGGAATGAGCTTAGCACAAATCGGAGAGTTTTCTTTTATTATTGCTTCTTTGGGAGTTACTTTAAAAGTAACTAGTGATTTCCTATATCCACTGGCGATTGCAGTGTCCGTTGTTACGACTTTTACGACGCCTTATATGATTAAGTCTACAAATCTTGTCTATGAGTTTGTGGAAAGAAAACTGCCTGTGGGTTTTAAAGCTCTGTTGGATAGATATCACGCTTCAATTAATAGAGAAGGGGAAGCCAGCGCCGGTGCTTTGATTATGAAAGCCTACGGCGTTAAAATTCTTTTAAATTCTATATTGATCGTTGCTTTGATGGGTATCTATCAAACTTTTTTGAAAACTCAGGCATATAAATATGCTGAAGCCCATCCTTGGGCTGGAACTTTAGCTTTATTTACTTACCTAGTGTTGTCGGCACCTTTTTTCTGGGGGCTGCTGATGAGTGGACCTTCAGTTAAAGTTCAGCGACAATTGGGTGACCTTAAAAAATTAAGGTATCTTCAGGTGGGTGTTGTTGTTGGTCGATTTACACTAGCGATTGTTCTATTTGGAATCATGATATCACAGTTTATGACATTAAAAATGGCAACAGGAGTTGTGATTGCAGTGATTGCCGTGGCTGCTTTGGCGGGGCAATTCTGGGTCCGTAATATGTATCAATCCATAGAGAAAAATTTCTTAAAAAATCTAACGGAAAAAGAAAAGCAAGCTTTGGTGAGTGAAGAAATCGCTAAAAACTTTTTGCCTTGGGATGCAACTCTGGGTCGTTATGAGTTGCCGCTTGAGTGTGAGTTGGTTGGAATGAACTTAAGAAGTATTTCGTTCAAAGAAAAATTTGGAATTAATGTTGCTGCTGTTTATCGTGGTTCGAAACGATACTTTGCTCCAGATGGAGAGTTTGTTTTGTGGCCCTATGATAAAGTTATTTGTTTTGGAACTGAAGAAGATCTGCAAGGATTTCAAGGTTATTTGGAGACGGCTCGTCTTAAACAGCATGCGGCTGCAATCAGTGTTAATGATGAGGATACCACGGATTATCGTCTGAGATCGTTTGTTGTAGAAGCTGATTCTGAATGTAAGGATAAAACAATTCGCGATAGCGGCATTCGTGAAGCTTATCATGGTATGGTTGTTGGTGTTGAACGTGGTACTGATCGAATTTTAGGACCACGTGCAAGCTTTACTCTTTTAGAGAGCGATTTAGTTTGGATTGTTTCTGATAATAAAAAAAGAGAAGAAGCTCCTGCTTAATATTTCGAAAAATTGAAGGAGAAATAAAAATGGGAAAACAATTGGTAACAGCACGCGGAAAGCAACCTGTGATCGAAGATAATGTTTTTATTGCTGACAATGCTCGAATTATTAGTGATGTGGAAATTGGCGAGGGCTCTTCTATTTGGTATAATGTTACAATTCGTGGTGATGTTATGCCTATTTATATAGGAAAAGAAGTCAATGTTCAGGATGGTTCTGTTATCCATGGAACGTATAGAAAATTTGGAACCACCCTGCACGACAGAGTTACCATTGGACATTTGGTGATGTTACATGGCTGTGAAATTGGTCGCGGCACACTGGTGGGAATGGGTTCAATTATTATGGATGGATGTAAAATTGGAGAACACTGTCTTATCGGCGCTGGAACTTTGATCACTGAAGGAACCGAAATTCCACCCCGCAGTTTAGTGGTAGGCCGTCCAGGGCAGGTAAAAAGATCTCTGACTGACGAAGAAGTTAGTTTGTTAGAAAAGTCAGCGGATAATTATTTATTATATAAAACTTGGTATTGATTTTTAAAGGCGTCATCTTGAGAGATGTCGCTGCTGGACCTTAAACCAGTAAGATTACTGTTAGAGCCTTGAACTCTTGTCTTATTTCTTAGACAATTTTGGTATCAAAATACCTACAATTTGAGTCGACGACAGGGAGTTTAATGTCTATGAATCAAGACGTTCGCTATGCTCTTACCTTTGATGATATTCTATTAATTCCTCAATATTCTGAAATAACTCCAGCAGAGATTGTTCCTAAAACTTTTTTTGCACGTGATCTGTATCTAAATGCCCCGATTCTATCGGCGGCGATGGATACTGTGACAGAACATGCAATGGCTATCGCTATGGCCGAAGTTGGCGGATTTGGAGTTATCCATAAAAACCTTCCTATTGAAAGACAAGTTGAAGAAGTTTTGCGCGTAAAAAAACATCATACAGAAGAGCTCAACGTATCCTTAGGGAATGACGGGAAACTTTTAGTGGGTGCTGCTGTGGGTGTTGGTAGTGATGCTCAAGATCGTATTAAAGCTTTGGTATTGGCAGGGGCTGATATTATTTGTGTGGACACAGCCCACGGACATTCGAAAAACGTTATTGAAACTGTAAAGCATATTTCTAAAAATTATCCGGAAATTATTGTTGTTGCTGGGAATATCGTAACCGGTGAAGCAGTTAAAGCTTTAGTTCAAGCTGGCGCCGATGTCGTGAAAGTGGGAGTTGGCCCAGGGAGTATTTGTACAACTCGTATGGTGGCTGGGGTTGGCATGCCTCAAATTTCTGCGGTTCAAGAATGTTCAAAGGTCGCTAAGAGTTTGGGTAAAACAATTATTTCAGACGGCGGTATTAAACTTTCCGGAGATATGACCAAAGCGTTAGCGTTGGGTGCAAATGTCGTGATGGTAGGAAATTTACTGGCAGGTACGGATGAGTCTCCAGGAGAAGTTTTTGAGGATCATGGTCGAAAATATAAATCCTATCGTGGGATGGGTAGTTTAGGTGCTATGTCTCAAGGATCTAAGGATCGTTATGGGCAAATGGGAGTTGCTGAAGATAAGTTAGTTCCCGAGGGCGTTGAAGGAAAAGTTTTATATAAAGGTTCTGCCAAAGGAATTTTACATCAGCTATTGGGTGGTGTTCGTTCTGGTATGGGTTATCTGGGTGCTGCGAATATTGAAGAATTGCAAAAGCGAGCGCAATTTGTACAGATATCTCCTGCAGGACTGCGTGAGTCCCATGTTCATGATGTGATGATAACAAAAAAAGCACCTAATTACAGAGGCGAATAAATATATGCGCGGGTTTATTATTTTAGATTTTGGTTCTCAGTTCACTCAGTTAATCGCAAGACGTTTGCGAGAGTTAGGGTTCTATTCAGAAATTCATTCATATAAATATTCATCAGAGGAAATTAAAAAGAAAAATCCTTATGGAATTATTTTAAGTGGTGGACCTAATTCAGTGTATGAAGAGGGATCACCTCAGAGAGATGTTAAAGAGCTTATGTCGATAGCTCCGCTGATGGGAATCTGTTATGGCATGCAATTGTTGACTCATCAATTAGGTGGCAAGGTTACGAAAGCCTCTCATCGTGAGTATGGTTTAAATTATGTAACATGGACAGAAGTCATACCTGGAGTTCCTCAAAAACAAAAAGTATGGATGTCCCATGGTGATGTTGTTGAGGTTGCTCCGGCGGGTTTTTCAATTATTGGAGAGTCGGATAGTCAGCATCCAGCTGCGATGAAAGGTCCGAACGTTTTGGCTGTGCAATTTCATCCAGAAGTGGCTCATTCAGAGTTTGGTACCGAGTTGCTAAAATACTTTACGCAGACAATGTGTAAAGCTTCTGCGGACTGGGCGACGCCAGCAATTTTGGATATGTTGAAAAAAGATATTCTGGCTAAAGTGGGATCTCAAGATCACGTACTAGTGGGGTTAAGTGGTGGCGTTGATTCTTCAGTCGTGGCGACTCTCCTAACAAAAACTTTGGGAGCAGATCGTGTTCACTGTGTGTTTGTTGATACGGGGCTTTTGAGAAAAAATGAAGCAGAAAAAGTCATGGAGATGTATCAAGGTATTGGGCTGAATGTAAAATGCGTAGATGCTTCCAAAGAGTTTTTAGCTGCATTAGCTGGTAAAACAGATCCTGAGGATAAGAGAAAAACTATCGGCAGAGTCTTTATTGAAATTTTTGAAAAAAGCTATGATCACAAGTTGCCTATTAAATGGTTGGCACAAGGGACTTTGTATCCAGATGTTATTGAAAGCGTTTCTTCTGTAGGTGGGAGCGTAACTATTAAGTCCCATCATAATGTAGGTGGTTTGCCAGAGCATATGAAGTTGGGTTTGGTAGAGCCAGTGAGAGAGCTATTTAAAGATGAAGTTCGTCAAATTGGTATGCAATTAGGTTTGCCTAAAGATATGATTATGCGCCATCCTTTTCCGGGGCCGGGCTTGTCTATTCGTGTTTTAGGTGAAATTACCGAAGAAAAACTACGCATTATGAAAGACGCAGATGATATTTTTATTTCAGAGCTTCGACGTACAGGTCTTTACGATAAAGTATGGCAGGCCTTCTGTGTGCTATTACCGGTTAAGACCGTAGGTGTTCAAGGGGACTCTAGGACCTATGATCATGTGCTATCTTTAAGAGCTGTGACTTCTCAAGACGGTATGACAGCGGATTGGTACCCATTTGAGTTTGAATTTCTAAGAAATGTTTCTAATCAGATTACTAATAAAGTAAAAGGCGTAAATAGAGTCGTTTACGATGTGACTAGTAAGCCTCCTGGGACTATTGAGTGGGAATAGGTAAGTAGGAAGATTCATTAAATGTCAGAGGGCTTAGGGGTAGATCCTTAGCCCTTTTTTTATTGTAGCGTCTAAATTTTTTACAAGACCGCTCAGAATAAAGACATATAGAAGTATCTGAAAGTGATCTGTGTTCGATCTGTGTTCGGCATCCGAATTGCTTAAGGGTAATCCGTCTATTTACTTAAGGAGCAGTTATGAATTATGGACGTAGTATGTGCGCAATTCTCGCATTTTCACTCGTGGCGATGTCCGCACAAGCCCGTGACGTAAGGGATTTTGAACCTCTGGAATCTTATTCTTATATTGATAGCTATACAGCGAAATATACTAAAAATTCTGCAAAAAAATCTCAGAAAACAGGTATTAAAAAAGGCACTGTGATTCTAGTTGATACTCGAGATAAAGAGTCTTGTTTAGAGTTAGAAAAGAAATTATCTGGTTTAAAAATTAAAGGACAACGCCTTGATAGAGCGGCGCTTTGTACTCCGGAGTCTAATTCTCGTCCTATTAATGTTCTAACATTGATGAGTGATTCTAACGAGAGTGAATTTAAACGTGAACTAAATATGTCTGGTTTAATATCTACAGATAAAAATATCGTAACAGAGACAAGAAATCTTTTCTTGGCTTCGTTGGGGGTTGTTGGTGCTCTGTATATGATGCCAGAGAGTTTTACAAAGTGGGATAAGAGCGACAGCCGTAACATTGGCCAAAAATGGAAAGACAATGTTAAAGAAGGTCCTGTAATGGATAAAGACGACTGGGCTGTGAATTATATCGGGCATCCTGTATCTGGTGCAATTTATTACCAAGTGGCGCGTGGGCTGGATATGTCTATGCTT
>JBHIVS010000062.1:0-11278 GCA_041987885.1 Pseudobdellovibrionaceae bacterium
GATAAGCTTACACGTATTTATGAAACACATACTGGTCAAAACTATGATGTTTTAAAAGCAGCTATGGAGCGTGATAACTTCATGGATCCCTATCAAGCCAAAGAATTTGGTCTTTTGGATCATGTTGTAGAATCTCGTAAAGTTAAAAAAGGGTAAATAGATGACAACTAAAGATGCGAACAACTCTTTAAAATGTAGCTTTTGCGGCAAGGGTCAAAAAGAAGTTAAAAAACTTATTGCAGGCCCAGGCGTTTATATCTGTGACGAGTGTATTGATCTTTGTAATGACATCATTGACGAAGAAAAAGACAGAGAAACAGCTGTTAAAGGTACTTTCAAGGTTCCAAAGCCATCTGATATTAAAACATATCTAGATGATTACGTAATCGGTCAGACTCAAGCCAAGAAAACCTTAGCTGTGGCTGTGCATAATCACTACAAGCGTATTAATGCAATGTCGCAAGGTAAAAAAGGCAGTACAGACGTAGAAATGCAAAAATCGAATATCTTACTAGTGGGACCTACTGGTTCAGGTAAGACTCTTTTGGCGCAGACTATTGCTAAAGTGTTAAACGTTCCGTTTGCTATGGCGGACGCGACGACTTTGACTGAAGCTGGTTACGTAGGTGAAGACGTAGAAAACGTTGTTCTTAATCTTTTACAATCTGCTGACTACGATGTTGAGCGCGCTCAAAAAGGTGTGATCTATGTCGATGAGATTGATAAAATTTCTCGTAAATCAGAAAATCCATCCATTACTCGTGATGTGAGCGGTGAGGGTGTTCAGCAGGCGTTGTTGAAAATTCTCGAAGGAACTGTTGCGAACTTACCTCCTAAGGGTGGTCGTAAACATCCTCAACAAGAATTCATCCAAGTAGATACGACAAATATTTTATTTATCGTAGGTGGTGCGTTCGTTGGTTTGGATAAAATCATTGAACAAAGAACTACAAACAAAACAATGGGTATCGCGGCAGATATTCGCACTTCAGAAGAAACTGAAAAGAGTGCAAATTTATTGTCGAAAGTTGAACCAGACGATTTATCAAAATTTGGTCTGATCCCAGAATTCATTGGTCGTTTGCCAGCAATTGCGGTTCTTGCTCCTTTGGATGAAGAAGCTCTATTAGATATTTTAGTGCGTCCCAAAAATGCGATCACAAAACAATATCAAAAGCTTTTTGCTTATGAAGGTGTTGAGTTAAAGTTCACTGAAAAAGCTCTTAGAGCCGTTGCGCAAATGGCGCTTAAGAGAAAAACAGGAGCTCGTGGTCTGCGTGGAGTTATTGAAACGGCCATGTTGGATGTTATGTATGATATCCCTTCGAAAACAAATGTTAAGGAAGTCATCATTGATGAAAATGTTATCAATGAAGGAACTCCTCCGACAGTTGTTTATAAAACAGAAGAAGAAATTAAGGCCGCTGAGGAAGAAGAAAAGAAAAAGACTCCAGCTTAGGTTTTAAAAAAGTGAAATTTAAAAACCCGATCGAAAGATCGGGTTTTTTGTTTTTAAAAGAGTCTGGTTTGCTCTTTTAGATTCTAATGGATACAGATATTTTAATTCAAAAATAGTGGTTTTGTATGTGTCAATTATATGGTTGTTTAGCAGTTTTTCTACAAAACTCTACTTTTGACGAAAGTCATTTAAGACTCAATCGATCTTCTAAAAATAGAAAACGATATTTTGAATTCAATCAAAGCCGTATAATTTCAGCGTGTTAACGGGTTATATGTTTGTGAAAATAAACTCGATTGATTTCAGATTGATTTTAAGAGGGCCAGAACTCTTTTTTCGTAGGTGATATTTACTTCCCAACATTAATGCTCATCTTTAGAATAAGAGTTAGTTTTATTAGGTTTTTTTAAGAATGAATTAACCGGATAAAATGGTCCAAGTTTCATAGGTTAAGAATTACCGGTTACTTGGGCTTAGGCTCGATAACCCACAGGGAGGGAGAGGATATGAGCGAGGGAAAAGTACAACAATTACCACTTTTGCCCCTAAGAGACCTCATCATATTTCCACATATGATGATGCCGTTGTTTGTAGGCCGCGAAAAGAGCATCAACGCTCTTGAAGAGGCAATGAGCAAACAAACAGACATTGTGTTGGCAGCGCAGAAAGATGCTAAGACCAACAATCCTGAGCCCAAAGATATCTATACGATCGGGACGGTAGGAACGATCATCCAACTTTTACGTCTTCCAGATGGAACGGTAAAAGTTTTGGTTGAAGGAAAACGTCGTGCTCGTATTAAAAACTTTGTTCCTAATGAAAATTTCTTTGTTGTTTCAGCAGAGATGCTTGATGAAGAGTCTGCAAATATTGTAGAGGCTCAAGCACTTGTTCGCTCTGTAAAAGGTACGTTTGAAACTTATGTGAAGTTGAATAAACGTATTCCGCCTGAAATTCTGATGAGAGTTTCGACAATTGAAAATCCAGGTGAACTGGCAGACATAATTGTGGCTCAATTGAATCTTAAACTTGAAGACAAACAAACTGTTTTAGAGATCGTAGATGCTGCTAAGAGATTAGAACATCTATTAAATCTTATGACTGGTGAGATTGAAATTCTTGAAGTTGAAAAGAAAATCCGCACTCGCGTTAAAAAACAAATGGAGCGCTCTCAAAAAGAGTACTATTTGAATGAGCAAATGCAGGCAATTCAAAAAGAACTTGGTGAAAAAGATGACTACCAAGCTGAACTTCAAGATTTAGAAGCTAAAACTAAAGCTAAGAAAATGTCACAAGAAGCTAAAGACAAAGTGATGAAAGAGATTAAAAAACTCAAAATGATGTCACCTATGTCTGCAGAGGCTACTGTAGTTAGAAACTACATTGATTGGGTGTTATCATTGCCTTGGTCTGATTATACAGATGAAAAGCATGATATTAAAAATGCTCAACGTATTCTCGATAACGACCACTGGGGTCTAGAGAAAGTTAAAGAACGTATCTTGGAATACCTTGCCGTTCTTTCAATCTCTAAAGGTATGAAGGGTCCTATCCTTTGTTTAGCGGGTCCTCCAGGTGTTGGTAAAACATCTTTGGCAAGATCTATTGCTGAATCATTGAATAGACCATTTGCACGTATCTCTTTAGGTGGGGTTCGTGATGAGGCGGAAATTCGCGGTCATAGAAAAACATACGTAGGAGCAATGCCAGGTAAAATCCTTCAGGCTCTTCGTAAAGTAGACAAAGGGAATCCATTAGTTCTTTTAGATGAAATCGATAAAATGGCTAATGATTTCCGTGGTGACCCAGCATCTGCAATGTTAGAGGTTTTGGATCCAGAGCAAAACTCAACGTTCCAAGATCACTATTTAGAGCTTGATTATGACTTGTCATCTGTGATGTTCGTGGCGACGGCAAACTCATTGCATACAATTCCACGTCCATTGTTAGATCGTATGGAGATCATTAATCTTGAAGGCTATATTGAGCAGGAAAAATTCCATATTGCTAAGAACTATCTAGTTCCTAAGCAGTTGGAAAATCACGGTCTAAAAGACTACCGTGTGACTGTAAAAGACGAAGCTATTCGTGATGTCATTCGTTACTATACTCGCGAAGCGGGTGTGCGTAATTTAGAAAGACAAATGGCGAATGTAGCTCGTAAAGTAGCAAAAGATATCGTTATGAACGAGACTCTTGAAAAGTTTAAAAATGAAGGCACTAAGGCGGACGCAAAATCAGCAGCTGCTAAAAAAGGTGCTAAAACTGCAAAAACTGCTACTAAGAAAGCTGACAAAAACGACAATGCTTACGTAGTAGACGCGAAGAAGCTTGTTGAGTTGTTGGGGCCACATAAATACAAATTTGGAATGATCGAGACTGAAAATGAAATTGGTCTAACAAATGGTATGGCATGGACTGAAGTGGGCGGTGATTTGTTGGCAGTTGAGGTGAGTGTTGTTCCTGGTAAAGGAAAATTCACAGTGACTGGTCAATTAGGTGATGTGATGAAAGAATCATGTGCGGCAGCGATGAGCTACGTAAGATCACGTGGTCCTTTGTTCGGCTTAGATAAAGAATACTTCTCTAATATCGATGTTCATATCCATTTACCTGAAGGTGCTGTTCCTAAAGATGGTCCTTCTGCGGGTATCGCGTTAACGACTTCGATTGTATCAGCGATCTTGAAGATCCCAGTTAAGCGTACAGTGGCAATGACAGGAGAAGTTTCTCTTCGTGGTCGTGTAATGGCGATCGGTGGATTGAAAGAGAAAATTCTTGCTGCTCACCGTGGTGGAATTAAAATTGTGATCTGTCCTAAAGAAAACGAGAAAGATCTTAAAGACATTCCTAAGGATGTTATCAAAGATCTGAAGGTGATCTTGGTAGATCATGTGGACCAAGTGTTGATCAATGCTTTGGATGTTAAAAATCCAAAAGAGATTTTCAAAATTCAAAAGGAAACTGAATTTGGAATCAAAGCTCAATACACAGGCCAAGCGATTCATCATCACTAAACTGATTTCAAAGTTAAATAGAAAAGCCGAGGCGAAAACCTCGGCTTTTTACTTTTTAGAAGCTATATTTTTGGGTAATATATTTATATGAGTGAAGAATCATCAGCCCCCATTGTTGTAGACCACAAATCCGTTTCGGAGGACGCTTTGCGGGGTATTATTGAAAACTTCATCCAGCGAGAAGGCACTGATTATGGTGTTCAGGAAATGTCTTCTGAAAAAAAGTACGAAAATCTTAAAAAACAGGTGATTCGAGGGGATGTTTTGATCGTATTTGATCCCGATACAGAATCTGTCACGCTGATGAATAAATCTGACTTCAAAATGCCAAAAAAGCCCTAAAACCCTTAAATCAAGCGGTTTTTACGGTCACACACTGTGACAATTCTAGAAAAAAAACCTGCTTTGGAAGGCATATATTGAAATGAATACTGCTAATGCTCATTTTTTGAGCAGCATCCCATGTCTTTCATTGACGTAAACCTAACAATCTGTAAAAACCTGTCCCTTGCGTGTAATTAAGAACTTATCGGAGTTAATGAATCAATGAGCCCTATCGATCGTGCTTTCGAGCTCGGTAAACTTTATTGCGACAGAGGAGAGTATACCCCCGCGGTGACTCATCTTTTGGACGCTTCTAAAGGTTACTTTGCAGAAAAGAATTTTTCTAAATATTTGAACTGCATGAATTTGCTTTTGCGAATCTATGCAGAGACGGAACAATACGAAGAAATCAATCTAGCAAAAGAAAAGATTCAGGATTTAGTTTTGAAAGAGGGCTTCGAACTAAATTCAAAAACATATTACACGCTAGCAGTATGTGCTTCTTACAAAGGGCAAATTGATACGGCCATGGATTATCTGCAAAAAGCATTGGCTCTTGCTTTGGCTGCGGATAATAAAGAAGATATTTGCCATGCAATTTTTGGCTTGGCGATGTGCTATTCTCATCCGACTCTTGCAAGATATTCGGATGCTCTTAAAGAAATTTATAATTTACAAGTTTTCTTCCAAGTTTATCAAATGCCTGATTTGCAGGCGTCTTCACTATTTTTAAATGCTGATATTTTAAAGCAAATGAAAAAGTATGATGAAGCCATCGAAGTTCTTTGGAAGGCTTATGATATCGTTCGTGAAACTCGTAATGTTGTTATGTCGAATTACCTAATGGGTGCCTTGGCAGATACGTATTATGAAATTGGCGATAAGGATATGGCTAGAACCTATATCACTCTAGCTCAGAAATCTGTGGATACAGAAAACCATAAAAGATTATCTCGTATGGTTAAAGGCTTAGCAGAGAAAATTGGTGGAGAAACTCAATCGAATTTTGATTTGATTTTCGATGAAGTGAATCATGCAGTGATTGAGAAAAAATTAGGAAAAATTGACTTTAAAAATCAGTTTATTCTTTTAGATTTATTAAGATTATTTGTTCAGAATCAGGGGCAGGTTTATTCGAAAGAATTCCTAGTCGAGAATGTTTGGAAACAACCGTATGACCCTGCTATCCATGACAATAAGATTTATGTGACTATTAAACGTCTTAGAAAACTTATTGAACCTGATTATGAAAAACCTAAATATATTTTCAGAGCTAAAAACGGTTATTACATGAATAAAGCAGCTCGCGTACACTTCGAGCACTAGGGGGAGTTCATGTTGAAGAAGTTTATTATTACATCATTTGTTGTGCTCTTTGGGTTTACAGCCCTTACGGCGCAAGCTGGAAATTCTTCTCATGCTAATGAGACGGCAGAAGACGATCATATCATGCCATCTGTTGATGATAGATGGGTACCGTGGCCGTTCCATTTGGCTCAGCCATTCCCTTGGCAAAGTATTCAAGGTGTTTGGAAAGTTGAGTCTGGCGATTACGTTTCTTATTTTGCATTTAAAGTAGTTAACCGTAAGGTTGCGAACGTAAGACAGCTTCAGGTAAAACAATATGATGGCGAAACTTGCCGTATTATTGCAACCGGTGTTGGTTTAGAACGTAACCAAAAAGTATTTGCACAAATGACGAGCAAAGCAGAAATGACTTATAGAGTGCAGTTGACGGCATTAAGTAAGGAAGATTCTCCGGTTCAGCCTGCAGAAGGGGTTGTTCCATTTGAAGAAGTGATGGTTCTTTCGATGGGGTCTCTGGAAGTAGGGTCACCTCAAGAGATGCATCACATGCAAATAGTAAAAATTTCGCCTCTATTGACGCTAAAGCAGTGTCTAGAGGATGTAAAAAAATAATAAGAAATAATTAAAAAAGTTGTTGCAACCCCTATCGAAGGTTGCTACAACGATGTCTCTCAAGACGATAGGGAATTAGCTCAGTTGGTAGAGCGCCACCCTTACAAGGTGGATGTCGTCGGTTCGAATCCGGCATTCCCTACCATTTATTTCAAAAAATAGATAAGATTACAAACCCACTCTCAAAAAGTGGGTTTTTTATTTTATAAACCTAGATTGTTTCGATCAGCTTTTTAAAAAATCTATTTTTGAAGGCTAAAGTCTATATATTTTAAGTACATAAGTACGTTTCCGCAGTTCTTTGGTCTATTTTAAAACAAAAACTTTAGACTCCTATATATCTCTTTTTGGAAAAAGCCGATAATTTTTCTGAAAAGAGAATTTAAATGAAACGTATATTTTCAGCACTAGTTTTATCTTTTTCGCTTTTTGTCCTCAGCGCCTGTTCTGGTGGTGGTTCTAGCAGTTCCATCGATAAGATTTTTGGCTCTGGTCAAACCCCTATCTTAAATTCTATTCCCGATCAAATTGTTGCTCAGACAGATGTGATTAGTGTGGATGTAAATAACATTTTAAATGGAAGCCCAGGTTCTGATGAGAACATGTCGTATTCGTGTTTTTATGACACGGAGGTAAGTGGTTCAGTTACCGCGGGCAGTCCTTGTTCTGATTTGCCAGGGACTAAAACTTTTAACTCTTCTAAGGGGGAGTTAATTTGGACTCCTGATACAAGTGTTTTGGGAGATTACGAGTTTAAAATTGTAGGTCAAAGCAATGCGGGAACCTATGAAGAAGTTTTTTCTATTGGTGTTCGCTTAAAGTTTTTTGGTATCGGAAATTACACTTCGATTTCTGGAACAACGGTGACCATGACGTGGACTCCGAATTTGTCAGCAGTGGCATATCAGGTTTTTAAACTGAATGCGGCTTCTGGGCAGTATGAGCTTTTTAAAACCGTCAATGGAGCTTCAGAAAGTGGAACTGTATTAACGGGTCTTACTCCGAACACGGGCTACACATTTAGGGTTCAAGCTTTAGATGTTCTAGGTCATTTAGATGGAAATGTTGTATCTAGATCTGTAACAACAACAGAACTTGTACGTTTGGGGATGAGTGCTCCTGTGGCGACGATCGCTGCTGGAAGTTCTGTTCCTGTCACTATCCAAGCTTATAATGCTGATGGAAGTCCTCAGACTGTAGGTGGACTACCTATAGTTGTTTCTGTCGCCAGTGGAACAAGCATCGGCTCCTTTAGTGGGATTGTTGATAATAATAATGGTACCTATACTGCAAATTACACTCCCACAATCGTTGGGACACCTGCGGTCATTGAAGCAAGTATTAATATTAGTTACTACCTGATGAATAATTTAACGATGACGATTGTTCCAGGGGCTCCGGTCAGTGCGAATTCAACTTTGAGTGTATCTTCAAATACTGTGATCTCAGGTACGAGTGTTTCTCTGTCGACGACTTTGAGAGATGCGTATAGCAATTTAATTTCAGACGCTACTGTGCAATTTTTAAAAAGTGGTGGAACATCTACAGGAAATTTTTCATCAGTTGTAAATCAAGGTTCAGGAATTTATACCACCACTTATGCAGGGATCGTTGCGGGAAGTGCTCAAACGATTCGTGTTGAAGCTAACGGTATTATTCTAACGCCAAGTGTGAATGTTACGGTGAATCCAGGGCCAGCATCTTCGGCTTCTTCGACATTAACTATTTCTTCTTCAAGTATCAGCGCTGGATCATTAGCGACCGTTACTGCGACTTTGCGAGACGCAAATGCAAATCTTATTTCTTCAGGAGTTTTTGTTTCTTTTAACAAATCAGGAGGAACAGCTTCGGGAACTTTGTCTGCTGTTAGCAATTTAGGTTCTGGCCAATACAGTGCGACTTATACAGGCGAGACAGCGGGCACTGCACAAACACTGTCTGTAGTGGTGGATGGAATTACTTTAACTCCAACGGTGACGGTGGCAGTAGTGCCAGGAGCACCAAGTCTTGCAAATAGTCTTTTAAGTCTAACAAATAATACGGTTGTATCAGGTCAGTTAGTCACGGTGACTGCGACCTTAAAAGATGCTTATAACAATGTTGTTCCTTCTGGATATACGATTGATTTTACCGCTACGGGTGGATCATCGACAGGTACTTTTTCTGCGGTTACGAATCAAGGCAGTGGTCTTTATAATGTTCGCTATACAGGAGTTGTCGCTGGTACTGCACAAACTATAAGGGTGCGAGTTAATGGTACTTCTCTGGGGTTAAGTGAAAATATTGTTGTTGTTGCTGGCAGTCCGAATCCATCGAATTCATCAATTGTCGTTTCTTCTAGTTCTATCAGTGCGGGGCAAAGCACAACTGTCAGTGCAACTCTTCGAGATTTAAACGACAACCCCATCAGTTCTGGATATGCTGTGACTCTCACTCAGTCAGGTGGAACATCTTCGGGAACATTGGGAAGTATTACAAATCTTTCAAATGGAACTTATACTGCCAGTTTTACGGGGACAACGGCGGGATCGGCAACAACCTTACAGTTGGTAGTTGATGGAATACCACTCGGACCCACAGTAAATGTGACAGTAACGGCTGGGGCTCCAGACAATACATTAAGTACGTTTACAGTAACTGCAAATACGGTAACTGCAGGTGGAACTGTGCAGTTAAATATTCATCTTAAAGACGCTTACGGAAACTCAATTAGTAGTGGCTATGTTGTTGGAGTTCAAAATATCGGAGGCACGAGCTCTGGAAATTTAAGTACAGTTAGTAACTCTGGAGGCGGACTTTATTCAGCAAGCTTTCAAGGCACTACGGTTGGATCTCCTTTAGTATTGCAAGCTACGGTTAATGCCGGAGGCATAGGGCCCACTCGTTCTATTCAAGTTGAAGTTGGTGCGCCACATATCAGTCATTCAAGTATTTCTATTTCTCCTTCACCAGTGGTAGCAGGTAGCGATGCTATTGTTGATGCTGTTGTTAGAGATGCTTATAATAATACTATCAACAGTGAATATACGATTACCTTTGATGCTACCTCAGGGACGTCGAGTGGAAATCTAATCGATCAAAGCAATCCTTCCTCGGGTATTCATCGTATTAAATATCATGGAGTAGTTGCTGGTACTGCGCAAAATATTCGTGTATTAGCCGATGGGGCACCGATTGCAGGTTTGACGGCGAGTTTGCAAGTTATTGCAGGAGCTGTGAGTGTAGCAAATTCTAGTTTTTCAATTTCAGCGACAACTGTTCAATCGAGTACAACAGCGAATATCTCAATGACATTAAGAGATGCTCTAAGTAATCCAGTTAACAACGCAACGATTGGATACCAAAAATCAAATGGTGGCAGTAACGGTAATATTTCTGCAGCAGTTTTTTCTAGCAGTGGCAGCTATTCTTCTGTTTATTCTGCGACAACGAAAGGATCGACTCAAACAATCAATCCGATTGTAAATGGAACTGTAATTTCGGGTTTGTCGATCTCGGTAACAGTTATTGCCGGTCCGCCAGTGGCTTTGGATTTTGCAGGAACTACTTCGGGCTTAAATGCTATTGATTGTCATGGACCTTTTACTGTGACGTTGAAAGATGCTGAAGGAAACAACACGAAATCTGTTTCTTCTCTAGATATTATGTTAACAGCGCAAAATTCTGGAATGTTTGACAGTCGTCTTTTTTCTGATAGTGGATGTAATTCGGAAACAGATCGATTGAGTTATACAACTGCGGATGAAACTAAAACATTCTATTTCAAATCTTTCTTGCCTATGACGGAAAATTTATTGGTAATTCCTCCAGGGGGAATTACAGGAGTCACGAAATCATTCTCTGTAAACCCAGTAATTTCTATTTTAGGACCTTCGGCGACAGGGACTTATTCAGGAACATCGTCTCAGTTTGTCGGGGCAGATGCTAGTAATGGTTTGTTGGATGGATTTGGATCATTGGTTGTTGGTAATAATTTATATGTTGCCGATCAAACCGGAAATCGAATTTTAAGATTTAATCATGCGACTCAAACATTCACGGGATGGATTGGACATATTGGTGATTTAAGTGGAATTTCTTCGCCATGTTCTAGTCAGGCTCTTAATGATTTAACTTCTGCATGGTGCACAGGAGGACGTTCTCAAACAGTTACGACTCCGACAATTTTTAGAAGTCCGCGTGGACTTGCGAGTGATGGTACTTATTTATATGTTTCAACAGGAACTCATCAAATTCTGAGATTTGATATTTCAACAGGGGCTTATGCTGGTTGGATTGGTAGAATTGGTACAACAGCAGCGACTTCTCCTGCGTCTTGTGTGAGTGCAGGTATAAATAGTTTAACTCCTACATGGTGTTATGGCGGCACTGTAACTTCGAGCGGTGTGGATGGTTCATTTAGTTCGCCAAGTGAAATGGTTGTATATCAGTCGAAGTTATATGTTGTTGATACTTCAAATAACAGAATACAGAGATGGAATGTGAATGGAACTTACGAGGGTTGGGTGGGGAAAACTCTAACAGCTGCAACCTCTCCTACGGCGTGTGTGAATGCAGG
>JBHIVS010000063.1:0-11256 GCA_041987885.1 Pseudobdellovibrionaceae bacterium
GAAGGATCTGTTCCAGCCACAGAACAATGAGCCCCCCAGCCATTATATAATCCAGTGCCTTTTAATTCTAAAGATCTATGGATCTGAGGACGGTCAGAAAAGCCGCGAGAAAAATCTGGAGAAGTGTTCCCTGCAATAGATTTTAAGATGTCTTTACGACGAGGAAGGTCTCCAAAAAAATGAGCTGAAGCTGGGCTATAGACAGAATTCCCTGGATATAAATTATTAGGATCCTGTCCCATGAAATGAAAGCCACCGATGGCGCGAGTTTGGTGGCAACCAGAACAAGACATATCATTTAAACGTCGATAAAGTCCTTTTCCAGATTTAATTAATTCTAACTCTGTGAAGTCAATTTTTTCTAATTCTGCGGTATTTACAATTCCATACATTTGTCGATTTGCAGATCTCGCCAATCCCCCTGGAGAAACTGAAATAGCTTTTGTCGCTAAAAATTCCTCTGGAACAACAACGGTGCCCTTATCCAAAGCTTTTAAATTGGCAGGAGATTTAACCCAAGATTTAAATTTTGCAAGCAAGCTAGCATCCGATAAAAGCTTTTCACGATCTATTTGATTTTCAAGATATGCCACTTTCAAAGATTGATTCGCTTGATCAAATTTAAAAACTCTTAAAAGATAAGCAGCACTGCCACCAAAGTCAGGACGAGCCGCCGCTGGGATTCTAGCCAGTTGCAGATTTATTTCTACTCGAGATAGCGTATTAATATTATACGAGCTTAAAAGATTCTTTAAATCACTAGCAGTTGGTTGTTCATTTAGACCCAACCATTTATTTGCTAAGCTCGCACAGTCAACATTTACATCCGTTGATTTTTTAGCATTTGCAACCACGTTGATGGTCATTGGCAATCGAGAAGCTACGGTCTGATTTTTATCTTGGACATTGTAAGACAAACGATAAATAAATCGAACTTCCCCACAGGTTTGCGGAGAAACGTAGGATCGGTCCATGCGATTCACAATCCCTACTAAAACAAAACGAGCTCGATCCGACTTTAAATAAGAAAGATCAAAAACACGCTCCCCATATTTCATTCCCAAACCAGACCCAGGATTTTGCAGAATATATTTTTTAAGGTCTGAATCAACAGCAGTGACAATGTCTTTAAAAGCCGTACTACCTAAAGCAAGATTGCCAACACGCTGATCTGCATACTTCCCAAAAAAACGCCCCACCCCAAATTCATTCTCAATAGCTCTAAGAGTTTTAATGTCAGTAACAGAAACACCCGTTTGCAAATCCCCAGCTGCAAAAGCCAAAGCACCCACATTCAGACACATTAAAAATGGAACTAAAAGAATTCTCTTCACAGCAGTCCTTTATTCAAAATTTGAAAAAAGAAATGTAATTCGACCCTCAATAAATTTCCACCCCTTTATAAAAACCTATATTCTTTATAAAAAGAAACCACACGCCAAAGGCGGGGGCGTCCGCGAGGACTTCAACTCTAAAAGTAGATATTCGATAAAGCCCTCAAGTGACGCCCAAAATTGTCACGGGTGTTTAGATTCTACACAGTTCTCAGCCTGAGATACTCAATATGAGACTTTAGGCTCTGGAACACCCCTTGCTCCTATACCAATTGGATTCATTTACCATTTGGAGGAACAATGGAATTTTTTATGTCATTAGGTCGTGCTTTCGTTTCATCTGACGCAATTTGGATGTGGGCTATTCTAGCTGCTCAAATCGTATCAGTAGCAATTATTATTGAGCGTGCTATCGCACTGTTCGTTAATAGAAAAGATAACCAAAAAGAAATTTCTAAAATGATCGCTGAAGATATTAAAAATGGCGATCTAGATAAGGCACTTAGCCGTTCTAAAATGCTTGCGGCCAGAGAACCTCTTGGTGTTGTTGCCGCTGCGGGTATCCAAGCTGCTATCGATATGGGTGGCAAAGAAGAAATTCAACTTAAAATGGACGAAGTCCTTTTAGAAGAAAATACGCGCGTTGAAAAACGCATTGGTTTCTTGGCGATGTTTGCAAACGTTGCAACATTAGTTGGTTTATTAGGTACTATTACGGGTCTTATTCACTCATTCGCAGGTATTTCGAATGCAAATCCAGCTGAAAAAGCAGCTATTCTTTCTCAAGGTATTGCCCTTGCGATGAATACAACAGCTTACGGTCTTATCGTAGCGGTTCCTGCTCTTATCATGTATGCGGTTCTTCAAAACAGAGCTTCTCGCTTAAATGAAGACTTGAATAAAGCGGCGTTAAATCTATTTATCCAACTTGGATTCCATTACGCACCAGTATCTACAACTAAAAAAGGTAAGTAATTATCATGAGCAAAAAAAGTCTGGACTTTGAAATTAACATTCTGCCGATTCTAGACATCTTGTCTGTCTTAATCTGCTTCCTGCTGTTGACAGCGGTATGGGTTCAGATGGGCACATTGGATACGAAGCAAGCTGTAGGAGACAATTCCTCAGTCTCTGCCGGAAAAAATCCACCTTCTTTGTGGGTCACTCTACAAGAAAATGGAAATATCCAACTACAGCTTCGTGATGTCGGCACAACAAAAAATCTCGACACAACGATTTCTCGTACTAGCCAAGGTGTCAATTGGGCTGTCTTTGCTGGAAAAGTTAAAGAACTTAAAAGCAAATGGCCTGATTTAAAAACAAGCGTGATTCAACCGCAGGCAAACACAGACTACGGTGATGTGATTAAAGCGATGGATCATTTGAAACAAAGTGCCTTTGAAGGTGTGGGAATTTCCCCACTAGGATAGGAATTATGAAAAAGTCATCTTTCTTAGAAAATAAAACAGCTCTTTCTCCGATGAATGACTCTATGGTTTTAGCCAATAGCGGTTCATCAGGAAAGAAAGAAAAAAAGGAACTTGGGCTGGCTTTGCCACTCACGTCTTTGATTGATGCCTTTTCAATTATCGTCATCTATCTACTGATTGGAACTCAGGGCGGAGGCATCGAAGCCGATACTAAAGGTCTAATGACTTTACCAACGGCAGACTCTGCAATGACCATAGAAGTTGAAACTCCGACGTTAAGAATTGAAAAGGGTCGTTATTTCATCAATGACGAACAAGTTTCTGAGAGAAATCTTATCGCCAAACTCAGCGAAGTTAAAAAAGCATCTGGCGGAAAAGAAACTGCATTGATGATCCAAGCAGATACGAAAATGAAGTATTCAGATTTAGATCCTCTTATTAAAGCAGGTTCTTTAGCTGGAATCGAAAAACTTAAATTTGCGGTGGTACCTACAAAATGACAACTTTAAGACGAATCTCCTTACTGAGTGTTGCTGTATTAAGTGCTCTAAATATTCGTCTAGCTCATGCTGAAAAGATGAATCTAGAGACACAGGATCTTGTGATTAAAAAAGTAGAAAGAGTCCTTTCTGTTATTAGTCCCAAAGATCCGAGCTATAATGCAAGTCAACAAAGACTTGCTGACCTTCTTGCGGAAAGAGCTCGTGAGCTTTTCATGCTTGAAGTAGAAGCTGGCTGTGAGGGATGTAAGGGTTCGTCTAAAGACCGTCAAAGAGCCATTGCCATTTATGAAGATCTTTTAAAAAGAACAGATATTTCTGAACATGGACGTATCTTGTTCCAGCTTGCCCATTTATATGAAATGGGTGGAAATATTAAATCTGCAATCAGTCTTTTAGAAGAAATCGTAAAATCAGCACAAAAGAAAAATATCTCTCAAAAAATCGTAACTCGTGCCCATGCGGGCTTGGGAGATCTTTATTTCCAATCCAACGAATTTGCTAAAGCAAAAAATAACTATGAAACTGCTCTTAGGGACAAAAACTTAGAAAATAGAGCTCTTGTTACCTACAACATGGCTTGGTGTGATTTCAATAATGATAAACTTTCTGGAGCTATCAGAACTCTAGAAGGTCTTACTGGAAATAAAAACTTAATCACCCGTGATACTGACGAAGGCAATAAATACGATGCTGCTTTCCACGCGGATATCATGCGTGACTTGGCGACATTCTATTCTCGCCAGGAAATCACTGATAAAAATATCAATCAATACGAAAAACTTTCCCCTGAAGAAAGTAAAAAACAATTAATTTTCCACTTTGCGAATGAAGCAAATCGTATTGGACAGAAACAAGCGGCTGCTAAAATTCTTTCCCGTTACACAGCTCGCAAAGATTTAACAAAAATGGAATCACTTGAAGCCTTAGTAATGACAGCGCAAGTGAACTATGACCGTGGTCAAACTGCGCAATCTACAAAAGATTTCGAAGCAGCTGCAAAGGCTTATAAATCAGCAAGTTGCAGTAAAGATGAGTGTTCTAAAATCAAAGATTCGATGAAACGTTATGTTACGGAAGTTCATCGTACCAAGAAGCTAAAACCTGATGCAGAGCTGATGTCTGCTTATGCAACTTACAATGCTACTTTTAAAGACGATTACGATATGGCTGTTCGTGCAGCTCAAATCGCTGTAGAAGTTAAGCAATACGCAAAAGGTGTTGAGCTTTACAGAGAGATCTCTGAAAACCGTTTATTCTCTGACAAACAAAGACAAGAAGCTTTAATTAATGAAATTGCTACGGCTGAGAAATCTGACGATTTAAAACTTCGTCGTACGGCTTATGTTCATTTCTTAAAACGTTCAAATGATGAAACTAAGAATTTTGAAGTTATGTATCAGTTAGCTTATTTAAGCTACCAAGAGAAAGACTTCAAAACAGCCCTTGAGTCTTTTGACGATCTAGCGACTTCTAAAAAAGGCACTGCTATTTTAAAGAAAAAAGCTGCTGATTTAGCTTTAGATTCTGGTGCTGTACTTAAAGACGACGAAAAAGTTCAAAAGCTTGCTTGGAATTACGCAAAAGTATTCCCAACCAATAAAGTTGAATTCGAAGTTATCGCTCGTAAAGCTTTAATGAACGAAGTCGCTAAAGTTGCTAATGATCCTAAATCAAGTGAATCAAATCTTAAGTCTTTATTAAGAAAAGTTGAAGACACTGATTTAAAATCGGCATCTGCTAGCGATAAAATCTTACATTTTAAAAATCAAAGCGTTTTGGCTAAAAAGGTTCAAAATGACTCTTCTTATATCTCTGCAACACGCTCGTTGTTAGCGATGAAAGAAGTTTCAGCTCAAGAAAAAGACCAACTTAATGAAGGTTTGGCTTCTTACTACGAACAAAAACTTGATTTCAAAAATGCTTATTATGCAGCTCTGAAGGTTAAGAATAATAAAGGTTCGGATAAAGAAAATGAATTTAAATTGGGAACTTTAGCGGACCTTGCTGGTTTAAATCCGCAAGTACACTACAATCGCGCTCTTAAATTAGGGATCTCTGGAAAACGCGCTCAAGTAATGAGAACACGTATGGTTCATTTATCAAAAAATCCAGTGCGTGAATTAAATAACCAACTTAAAGATCTAAAAAGCAATCCTAGCTTGTTGAATGAGACGGCTTTGCTTGTTTATGCAAAAACAAACAATAAATCAGCAATGCGTAAAATCTTTGAAATGCGTGAGCTAAGAAACCAACCCGTAGCTTCTTATTTCAAAAAACAAGATCAATACACAGATTCAGCTAACTTTGATGGACGTATCGCTAAGCATACCATGAATCTTAAAAATGAAAGAACTCAAAACAGTTCTATCAAAACAAGAACTTCTATGTTGGGTGAAGCGGATAGACGCTTAGTCTCTGCTGTGAAATCAGGCGATGTGACTTTGCAATTGATGAGTTTAAATACCGTGGCTCGTGAAAACCAACGTATGGCCAAAGATATCAATAATCTTCCAATGCCAAAGGGTCTTAACGAAAAAGAAATGGCTCAATACAAAGGCATGCTTGCTCAAACTATCAGACCTTTTGAAATCAAAGCTCAAGAAGCTAAAAATCAAATGGAAAGAATTTGGGATAACAACAAAGTTCTTAATCAATTGGCCCAAGACTACAAGTCTTCACGTCCTGAAATTCAAAAACTAATGAGTCGTGAAATGGGTATCCTTGTTGATTTACCAGGATCTGGTTCATCGAAATCAGCTATTGCGAAAGCTTTAGATTCAAATAGTTATTCAGCAAAAGATCTGGCTTCTGCAAGAAAGTCTGCTGAAAACGATCCCTCGAATGCTCGTACTCTTGAAAAGTTGCTTCAAATTGAGACAAAAATGGGCCACCCATTGATGCCTTCTTACCTAGAAGTTCGTTTAAATCAATTACAGAAAGGAAAACGCCTATGAAAAAGCTCATTTTTCTGGCTCCCCTTTTGCTAACTCTATTAGTACAGCCCTCTTTCGCAAAGAAGAAGGTTCAGAAGGTAAATGAAGTGAAAAAAGAACAGGCAGCCCAGCCGAAACTTGGCACCTCATTTAAATTCGATGGGTCCGCTCTTAGAGGTAAGTACCAAAGCGCACTCAGCACCAAAGCGATCGTCGAGAATGATAAAATGCTCGAAGACCTCTTAGGTGGCAGAACGAAGTTTGAAGATAAAATGAAACAAGATTCTAAAAGAAACTAGGAACGTCGTATGAGTACTGCAAAACAACTAATACTAGAAAACAGACTGGGACAAAAAGTTCGCTCATTTGCCGTGAGTAGTTCTTCTTTGAATATCGTTTATTTAATCGATTCACGCCGAATCGAAGCAGTTGCTGATATTCAAGCTCTCAAAGATTCCGACATTGAATTTGAATTAATTAAAAAAATTGCTATCTCTGATATCACTGACAAAGGTATTTCGCTAACAGGTTTAGGTCGTCTAAGACTTGCTGGAGGAGAAAAAATCTCTAACAGCCCTATCTATACTTTGCCAGAAGAAGACGATAACGAAAAGCTTGTAGTTTTACTTAAAAAAACTTCAATGGCTCACGTAGCAGCCGTAGTGCTTTTGATGGGTATGTCTTGGATTTCCGCTAAATACTTTAGCAAAAAAGAAGAACCTGCTTTAGTTACTATCGTATTACCTGAACCAGAAAAAGTTCCAGAACCACCAAAGGTTGAAAAACGTAAGACAGTGAAAATGTCTGAAAAGAAAATCAAACCTACAAATAAAAAAGTCGCAGCTAAGGCAAATAAGCCTGTTATTAAAACTAAAAAATATGCAACTAACACAACCAAAGCCAAAGATATCAGCCGTGTTGGAGCTCTTGCTGCTTTAGGTGGAACACTTAAAGGGACTAAAGGATATGAAGGTCTTGATAATAACTCTATGAAAGCCATCCGTGCTGCCGGTACAGGCAAAGGCGGCGGCGGAGTTGGTACTACTGGAAAAGGTGGTATCCGTGGTTACCTTCCAGGTAATGGTCTGATTGCAGGCAGTGCTGGTGAAGGCAGTGGTCGTGCATCGAGCGCCGGTGGATACGGCACTAAAGGTGCCGGCGGAGGCCGCGCTGGGTATGGAAAAATTTCTTTAGTTGGCGGGACAAGTGCTGTCAGCTTGCCATTAGACGACGAAGCAACAGTTGAGGGTGGTTTAGATAGAGATCAAATCATCGCCGTTATTAACAAAAATAAAGGCCAAATTATCTACTGTTATGAAAAAGGTCTGCAATCTCAACCAAATATCGGTGGTCGCGTGGCTGTCGATTTCGTGATCGGAGCTGCTGGTCGCATCACGACAGCAAAAGTGGCACAGTCTTCGCTAGGATCTAGAACAGTTGAAGGGTGCATGCTCCAAAAGATGAAAACGTGGAAATTCCCACGCCCTGTTGGAAATGTGAACGTAGACGTTCTTTACCCTTTCGAACTTATGAGAGTTAGTAGCCGATAAGCGAGGTATAATATGAACTTTCTTAAAATGAGCACAATTATTTTCCCAGTTACAATGTTACTCGTTGGCTGTGGAGATTGGCAAAAAAATCCGGTAGACTCAAATGAACTTGAGACTCTGAGAGCAAATTCTAAGAAAGTCATTACTCATGGCCCAGATAAGCCAATTGAAATTGTAAAGACTGAAGTTGTTGAAAAAGAAGTTCAAGTCATTCGTGAAGAGTCTTCCGTAGACGATAAATTCATCGTCATTACTCCTGACTCTCAAATGACCTTCAACGAAGGCCAAGAGACTTCTTTTAAAGTCTATGCTCGCGTCTTGGTGCCAAATATTCAAATCAAACTGACTGCTCAAGGTCTTCCTGAAGGAGCTGTCCTAGAAGCTTCTACCAAAGAAAAAGATCTATATATCATTAAATGGAAACCAGCTCTTTACACAGTAGCTTCTGATTCAAATATGAAATCATATGAAGTTAAAGTTGTTGCTGAAGTATCTAGCGTTAATAATGAAAACGCAAAATACCGTGGTCTTATTAAAGAAAGAGACATCTCATTATTCGTATTTAAAAATCAAGAAGCTCCCAAAGAAGTGAAGCTTGCTGGGTTATCTAACGAAGTTAACCAAGGTCAAGTGACGCCATTTTCCGTCACTGTGACAGTTCCTGGCACTGATGAAAAGTCACCAACAACTCCACGCCTATTAGTAAGCTATGACGGCGTTAGTGTTTCTACTGGAAATAACTTTCAAGAACTTGATGGTTCTCGCCACGTTTTAGCAGACAAGTCTAAAAAAGAAGTTGAATACATCGGTAATTCTCAATGGAAATTCAATTTAATCTATGACACTAAAAACATCATTCCTCTTCCACAGCTTTCTAAAGCTGGTGAACCCATCGCAAATGCTGATGGTGTTAGAGTAAGAGTAAGCTTCAAGGTTGTAAGTCCTAATCAACTAACAACTCCTGAAGTTTTAAAACAAATAAAAATTAAGTTCTCTCAAAGCGCAGCGTCTGCTCCTAGCCAATCAGCTAAAGTAGACACTGAAACAAAAGCTGAAGCCCCTGCAACTACAACAGAAGGAGCTAAATAATGAAAGCCCTTAAAATAATCTCTACGGCAGTTGTTGCTGCTATGCTAACGACAGCTCCAGCAATGGCAAAATCGAAAAATGCCAAAGCTAAAGAAGCCAAAGCTCAATCTACTCAGAAAGTAACAATGGCTGATGACATTGATTCCTTAGGTGGAAACAAAGAGCTTATGGAAATGGCTCAAAACATTAAATCTCAAACACGTACTCGTATTGTCCAAGACAGAATCGTAGATAGAAATTTACGTCTTGAATTAGGTCTTTCTTATGGAAGCACTTTCGGTGGCGACGCCTACGTAAAAAGCTCTACTTTAGGAGCTCAAGTAGATTTCCATATTACACCAAGATGGTCTATCGGCGCTCGTTACTATGATTATGGTAATAAATTAACTTCTGAAGGCACTAGAATTTTCCAACAAGCTAAAGAAAACTACCAAGCCGGTGGTCGTGGTTATGCTGTGGATATCGACTATCCAGAAACGGCGGCTTTGGCTGTAGTAAATTGGTATCCAATTTATGGTAAAACAAGCTTTTTAGATTTAGGCGTTACTCAGTTTGACCTTTATATGCTTGCCGGTGGTGGGCAAATGACCCTTTCAAGCGGTACAACTTCAGTTCTAGTAGCTGGAGCTGGTGTAGGTGTATGGATTTCTCCACGAGTTTCAACTCGCCTTGAAGTTAGATACCAAAACTATGAAGACCAACCAGTAACTGGGACTCGTAACCTTGATACAGTTGTTGGATCTTTGGGAATTGGATTCATGTTATGATTTTAAAAAACACCTTACTTAAAAACTTAGTAGTGACTGCAATTTTAGGTGCTTCGGGTGTTGCTCAAGCTGCAAACGGACTTGATCTAAATAAGTGGTCTTCTGATTTTGAAAATGCTCTTAAAGGCAATAAAGCCGGTGTCGCAAAACAACTTATGAATATTGACGACCTTAAAAAAGTGGCTATTCCTAAGTGTATTGATTGTGACAACAAAGAAACTATCAAAAAAGCTCGTATTGCCTTTGAAAAAAAGCAATATCAAAAGTCTATTGATCTTTATAATAAAATTCCAAAGTCTTCTGAATACTGGTTTGAAGCCGTAGAAGAAAGAGGCTGGGCTTATTTCAACAGTCAAGACACTGAAAAAGCTATTGCTCAAACTAAAACACTTATCTCTCCGCAATTTGGAGAAATCGTAAATACTGAAGCTTATTTTTTGCGTTCATTAGCGCAACTTCGTATTTGTGATTATCAAGGTATCTTTGGAACCACCCAATCTTTTAAAGACCGTCAACGCGAACGTGTTTTAGCTGTTCGTGAAATGGCAAAAAAAGGAATGAACTCAGATATTCAAAATGCTCTATCTAAAATAAGTTCTTTCCCTATTAAAAGAACTGAAATTGCAGAGTCTTTATTAAAGGCTCCGGTTCTTTATTACAAAGATATCGAAGTTCAAGAACAAATGCTTCGCTTTAAAGTGTCAGATCGGGCACTAAACGTATTAGCTAATAAATCTGGTTTTGAAAATTTACGTTCAAATGCTGAAAAAATGAAATCTGATTCCTTAAGAAAATTATCAACGCGATTACAAGATCTTTCTAAATCAGAAGATGCAATCAACACTAAGATCGTTCAAAAACTGAATCTCATTGAAGTAGAAGCTATTCAACGTGTTCATACAGATATGAAACTCGCAGAAGAGATGTATTCAGAGCAAGATTTCAAAGAAACAAATACTGATAAACTTGTATTTATGGATGATGGCCGTCCTTGGATTGACGAATTAGATAAATACGAAGTGGTCTCTAAGTCTTGTCCTAGTAACATTAGGAGGAAAATGTGAGAACTATAAAAGCCTTATGCGCTACTACCTCTATGTTAATATTGGCGACTGCATGTAGTCCTGAGTCTGCGCCTTTGATGGCTCAACAACCAACTCGAGAACCAGAAAAAGTTGAGATTCCACAATATGACAAAGTGGATAGACAAAAATTTAACTGGATCACTGAAGATGGTGGGAACAGTCAGTTTGATTTCAACCCTCAAGTTGATATCTTATTTGTGACTGATAACTCGGATTCCATGAAATCCGCTCAAGAAAACTTAGTTAAAAACTTAGATCGTTTTACAAATGGTATTAACAAAAACAAGATGATTGATTACCAAATCGGAGTTATTTCAACTTGGGACAGTTCAGAGCGTTTCGTAACAAAAAAACAAGACAAATATGGTATTGGTGAACTTCGCTATATGAAAAATTCGGCGAATAAATCATTCAACCAACGTTTTGTGAATAAAGCCTATAAAAACTATTTAGCCTCAACTCTTAATATCGGAGTTGCTGCCTACGATAAGGGCGGACCAGAAAATGAAGAGTTCTTCGCTCCAGTTCAGTCTGCACTTGAGAAATCAGGTCGCGGTGGCACAAA
>JBHIVS010000064.1:0-11148 GCA_041987885.1 Pseudobdellovibrionaceae bacterium
TAATGTACTTATTAACAACGGCGCCGCAAGCAACGCTGTTGTTCTTAAAGCTTCTTGTCCTAGTCTGATAACTACATCTTCCGTCATCTCTCACTCCGTCGGCATTTTTTAGCCGAAGCTTTTTACCATGGAACCAATTAACAAGCCCCAACCATCGACCATCACAAATACCATAATTTTAAATGGCAAAGAGATAACCACAGGTGGAAGCATCATCATACCCATCGACATCAAGACGCTGGCTGCAACGATATCGATAACTAAAAATGGTAGAAAAATAATAAATCCGATTTGAAAAGCCGTCTTAAGTTCCGAAATAATAAAAGATGGAACTAAAACCATCGTCGGAACATCCGCACGAGTTTTTGGAGCTTCTACTTTTGATAGACGAATAAAAAGTGCCAAGTCCGCATCACGAGTTTGGTTAAACATAAATTTACGAAGAGGCGCCAAAGTGTTCGTGATCGCCTGATCTTGCGTAATCGTACCTTTAAGATAAGGCTGAATCCCCGTCGTATTCATTTCATTAAAGGCCGGTTGCATGACGAAAAAAGTAATAAAAAGAGCCAACCCCACCAACAATTGATTCGGTGGCATTTGCTGAACACCCATCGCTTGTCTTAAAAAAGACAACACAATGATAATGCGAGTAAACCCTGTCATCATAATTAAAATTGCCGGAGCTAAAGTTAGCACCGTCATCATCAAGACAATTTTTACTGCATTAACTACTTCATCAGGATTATTCGTCGTCTTAAACCCTAAATTTACAGTGGGTAATGTTACTTGCGCCCAGCTCACAGAGCTGACCATTAACATTAAAGGAAACAGTAAAAGAGCACTCAGTGCCCATTTATTTTTAATCACTGGAAAGACCTCATATTTTTCAAACGTTTTGAAACGATATCTTTAACCCCAGATATTGCAAACTCGTCGTCAAAATCTAAGTCTTTCTGAGAAGCAGATTTCTTTTTGGGTGGATAAGCAGAAACATCTAAATCATCGTCATGATTGATTTCTTCTTGAACCATCGCTTGTTGAAAATTGTCATTACTAACTTCTGGAACTTCGTCATCCAACAAAGATAGAGATTTAATCATAGAAATATTATGATCAGTCACACCAATTAGAATCGACTCACCAGCTACTCTGACAATCGCTAAGCTTTTCTTAGGACCTAGATGATGCTGTTGAATTACTTTAATTTGAGTTTGATGTTTTAATGCACGTGGAACTTTATATTTTCTGATAAAAAAGAAAGCTCCTGTACCTAAAACTCCCAACATAGAAAGCGTTAAAAGAATTCTAAAAACACTTGAGTCTTCAGCTTGAGCTTTCTTTTTATCGTGTAGATTTAAAGGAATTTCTTTTTCACTTAAGTTCTCTTTTTTTAACTCTGCCGCTTTTTTATCCGCATCAGTATTTTTTACAGTTTTTTCATCGCTAGCTTGTGCCGAAGCTGCTTTTATTTCTGTCTGAGACATCTCAGCCATTACTTGAGCCTCTACAGCATCAGCATTAAAATCTTCTGCTCTAGCAGCTACCGAAAATAAAAATAAAAACGAAAGTAAAAGACGCATAATTAATCCTTTAAAAAAGCGCTTATCGCAATTGTTCTACACGTTCAGCCGGAGAAATAATATCGGTCAAACGGATACCGAATTTTTCATTAATGACCACTGCCTCGCCACGAGCAATAAGTTTATCATTCACATAAACTTCCATTGGCTCTCCAGCCAATTTATTTAACTCGATCACTGATCCTTGAGTAAGATTCAATAGCTCACTCACAGGCATTTTGGTACGACCCAACTCAACAGAAACTTTTAGAGGAATATCCAAGATCAACTTTAAGTTTTTATCCTTATGCTCACCTAGGCTTGCTGCAGTTCCTTCAGATTTATTGCTCTCGCTCATTTTTTCAGCTCCGCTTTCCATATTATCCATATTTTCTTCACCCATTTCTTCGTCCTATTTTTCAATAGGACGAGTTACTTGAACTGCCACCGTGCCATGGTGGATCCCGTAATAACCTTTAAACTTTCTAATACCTTCAACTGCGACATCAAACTCACCAGAGGCATCTTGATCCAAAGGAATCACATCGCCTACTTTGAGAGTCATAAGATCTTTAAGTTTGATTTCTGTTTCACCAAGATTCACTTTGATCTCTAGGTCAGTCCCCATGAGCTGCTCTTCAATAATCGCAGTCCATAACTTTTTATCTGTTTGATCTGTTTCAACTTGGAAACCAGTTTGTAACTTTTGTTTGATAGGCTCGATAGTCGCGTAAGGGATAACCATATAAATGGTCCCTGTGATGTTTTCTAATTCCACATCAAAAGTCGATGCGATTACAACATCCGTCGGCGGAACAATCCCCACGAATGCAGGATTCACTTCTGTTCTTACAAAAGAACATCCGATTTTTTCTATTGAAGACCAAGCAATTTCAAGGTCATTAATAGCTAACCCAACAACTTTTTGAATAATAGAAAGCTCAATAGGAGTAAAGTCTTTCCCATCTGGCTTCACAAATGGACGATCTGCGCCTCCGAAAAAGCTATCTACAAATCCATACGCCAATTTACTATCAATAACTAAAAGAGCAGAACCACGTAAGTTATTGAAACGCAAAACACACATGCATGTTGGAAGTGGCAATGTATTAATAAATTCGCCGAACTTCAAAAACTCTGTTTTTGTATGAGTCAAAGAAGCAATTTTTCTCAATGCCGAAGACAGAGAAACGCGGAAAGAACGCATGAATTTTTCATAAATAACTTCAAGCTGATGAAGTCTTCCACGAATAATACGATCCTGACTCGTTAAATCATAGTCAGTAATTTTACGACCGTCGGTCGCAGTAACCTTGCCGCTATTCTGGGCTTCAGGTTCCGCTGGCGCACCAATATCACCGTCACTAACTGCGGCTAATAATGCATCAACTTCGCTTTGTGATAAAACCTGATTCATGAACCATCCTAGTTATAGATAAACTCTGTAAAGAACACTTTTGCGATCTTGCCTTGAACCAAAAACGAATTAATTGTGTCTTTAATCTCATTACGTAGATTTTCTTTACCTTCTCGTGAAGAAACTTCTTCATACGTCTTACTAGACAATATAATTATAATGATATCTCTGATCTGTGCTTTGCGGTTTTCGATTTCATCAAGAGCTTTATCCCCGACAACTTCAATTTCCATATTAACTTTCGCAACCTTACGACCCTTAGATCCTGCCAAGTTAACAATGAATGTTTCTAAAGGTACAACTGTACCGATAGCACTCTTAGCTTCATGAGCTTCTGCTTCTTGAGCATGGGCTTCACCTTGGATGACATGATCGATTTTAGGTTGTGCGTCTTCTTGTGCTCGACTTTTGTAGAGCATAAAACCAACGGCTCCAACAACAAGCATGTTAACGACAGCAAGAATGATAAGTAAGATGGGCTTTTGTCCAGAGCCGCTTCCTGCCGCTGCCTGTCCCGATGATTCCATTTTCTCTTCAGCCACTTTCCATCCTCCATGATGAAAAATACGTAATGATCCCAGAAAACTGTAAAGCAACACCAATGCCAACACGACTCTGGTCCAGTCAGAAAACCTGCACTCCAACCAGTTTGATTTCAGGCAAAAATTTCCCCCCTGGTGAATGTTTGCCTGGTAGTAATTCTATGACAGTTGTCAAAGAATTGGCGGTCAAATTTGACTTCTTTAATAAATAGGAGCTTTCTATACAGGACTCTCTTGCAATAAAAAGAGAAGTTTTAAACTCACTAAAAGGAGGTTCTTATGAACAAAGATATCATTGAAGGTAAGTTTAAAGAGTTCAAAGGTGAGCTTCGAAAAAAATGGGGTCAACTTACTGACGACGAAGTTCAAAAAACAAAAGGAAACGCGGAAGCTCTGAGTGGTCTAGTTCAACAAAAATTTGGACTAACCAAAGAAGAAGCCACTGAACAAGTCGGAGAGTTTATGAACTCTTTTGAAAAGAAGTACTCTTCTAAATTAAATGAAAAAATCGATAGTATTAAAAATAAACTTGGTCACTAAATCACCCTTTCCAAGAAGGTGATGGTCAAATCCATCACCTTCGACTTCACCATTCCTCTGTAACATTTTTTGGCAGCTTTTTGTCAAAATCACCTGTTAAAATCCTGACAGTTTCGAGGCTTCCTCAGATGGTTTATAAGTAGAGCTCTTAAGAAGGAGCCATAGACTTATGCAGACCTACAGATCTCTTTTATTTGTTTCTCTGATCAGCCTATTTTCTTATGCGCAAGCAAATGTAGAACCTAGCAAAGAAACACCTTCAAAACCAGCCACGGCTCCTGTAGCAGCTTCTTCTACTGCAACGAATACTTCCACTGAGGCAGCAACTCAACCTGCCGTTAAACTCACTGCTGCTGAAATTCATAAAAAAATTCTTGAATCAGGCTTAAATCCCGATGCTTTAAAAAGATTCAATCGTTTCCTTTACGAAAACAGCGGCCGTGATTTTTACCAAGATACCTATGCCTGCGCTGGAAAGCCTTCTGAAAGTATCAGACCTTGCGAAGAAGGAAAACGCTCTCGTTCTGCACAAAAAATTAATGTCGGGAACCCTCGTTTCGTAGCTATCGTTGATTTCTCTAAACCTTCCTCTGAAAGAAGATTTTACTTTATTGACCGATCCACAGGTGAAGTTGGTAAGTATTATGTTTCTCATGGAATTGGCAGTGGCAATGGAAATCATGCCGTTAGATTCAGTAATCGCAAAGATTCTCGTATGACCTCCCTTGGATTCTATTTAACTGGCGGAATCTATGACGGAAAATACGGAAAAACTTTACGTATGTACGGTCTACAAAAATCCAATGATCAAGCCTATAACCGTGACATCGTACTACACGGCGCTTGGTATGTTGGTGAAGACTTTATGAATGCAATCAATGCAAAAACGAAAGAACCCTATGGACGCCTTGGTGTTAGCTGGGGTTGCCCTGCCGTCAGTACTTATATCGCATCTAAACTAATGCCTTATTTAAAAGAAGGAAGCATCGTTTTTCACTATCACGACAAATTAATCGATAAAGCTCAAAGTGGCGAAGAAGTTGCTCTACCAGCAGATCAAATGCCTGTTGAAAAAAGCACTAGCAACCCTGAGGCAAACACAACCAAAGAAGAATTCGAAGCAGCGGCTGCAAAAGATAAAACAACTTCTGATTCTTCAAAAAGCACTACTCCTGCTGATGGAACAAAAGCCTCGGAAACAAAGGCGAGTACTGAAAAAGCAGATACCACTCAAGGGGACAAAAAAGATTCTTCCGATACAAAAAAAATGGCTTCGCGAAAAGTTTTGCTAAGCCGATAATTTTAAAGATTAAGTTTCTGTTACTGGGTACGTTCAGAAATGAAAGTACCCATTTCTTTTTGTAACTCTGCAACTAGCTTAGCAGAGCCCGCAACAATAGAATTTAAAAATGGCGTATATTCTTCACCTTTATATGTTTGCACAACTCCGCCAGCTTCTTTGACCAATAGCAATCCAGCAGCTCCATCCCAAGGTTGAATATTTCTTTCCCAATATCCATCAAATACACCTTTAGCAACTAAAGCCAGATCATAAGCCGCAGCCCCTGGTCTTCGCATACCACGACACTTTCTCACTATATGAGAAAATATCTGTAACTGTTCAGAGATAACATGTTCGTGTTCTGCCACAAAGCCGGTTGCTAAAAGAGATTTGTTCAATCCTTTATACTCAGAAACTTTCATTCGTTTGCCATTTACAAAAGCGCCTTGCCCCTTAATCGCAGTATAAGTTTCGTTCAACATCGGCACATCAATCACAGCAACCTGAATTTCTCCTTGAAACTCCAAAGCCAAACTAATACAAAAAATTGGAAAACGATGAATATAGTTTGTAGTTCCATCCAAAGGGTCCAGTATCCAACGTCCCTCTGGTCCTGCTTTAGGCCAGATAGGAAAGCCACCCGTTCCATGCTCTTTTGCGAAAGTTTCCTCCCCTAAGAAGTCTATTTTTGGAAATTTTTTCTTTAAAAATTCAGCTATAACACGCTCAGACTCTTTGTCCGCCTCGCTGACGAGGCCGGCTTGGAACTTTTCTTCAACATGCTCTAAGTTACCGAAATAATTAAGAAGCACCTCACGTCCAAGCTTTACAGCCTCCAAAGCCTGACCTAAGACCTGCTCCCAATCCATTGATTTTTCAACGTTTTCCATACTTTCTCCCTATCCCTTAGACCTTGGATGATTGACCAGTTCAATGGATTAAAGCTAACATAAAGTAAGAGTCAAAGGAAGGACTCCAAACAAGCACTTAAGCAGGTTTATAAAATATGAGGATCGAGAAAATGAGTTCTAAGACAGATGTTGCTGTAAAATTAGCTTTGGTATTTTTCATATCTTTGTTGTCTTTTTCTGTAGGTACATTTGTTGGCAAAAAATATAGCGACAACCAACATCAATTGGCTGCGCTTGAACCTCAAAACACCGCAAAACCTTTCGTAGAACGTGAAGTAGCTAGCGTTGAAGGTGAAGACGTAAAAACTCATAAAGAAGAAACTAACGAAGTAATGAGTGATGAAGAGTTGGCAAAATTGGCCGCTGAATTTGCAACTGATGAAACAGATTCTTCTGCGCACAACACGGCAACCGCTGCTCATAAAGAAGCAACTACGTTACAACCCTCTGCAATCGCAGAAAAATTAAGCGAAGAAACTCATGCTGCTGTCCCAGAAAAGACTGTAGCTGTAAACGCTCATAAAGCAGTTAATGCCCACACAGCGGTAAAAGCACCTACAAACACGGCCTCTGCAGTGACTCCGAAAGTAAATGCACACGTAGAAACTAAAACTGAAGAAAGACTTCCTTCTTCTCTTCCAAAAGATGTTGCTAATTTCAGCGTTGGTAAATTTACAGTTCAAATTGCTTCATATGCTGATGAAACAGAAGCTAAAGCAAAAGCCTCTGAACTTAAAGAAAGCGGTTATGCTGCTTTCTATATCCCTGCAAATATCAAAGGAAAAGTTTGGTACCGTGTAAGTGTTGGCCAATTTGCCACGCAAAAAGAAGCGCAAAACTATCGTAACAAATTGCTTTCTAGCTCAAAAGTAAACTCTGCGATCGTTCAAAAAATTACTGAATAGTTTAATATATCTTCCTATTTAAAAATAAAAAAACGCGACTTCCTCAGTCGCGTTTTTTTGTGCCATCTAAAAAACTTCTCAATTCTTGACAAACCTGATCTGCATTCTTAAAGCTAAAAAAATAACTCTTTTTCGATTTCAAATGAATCAATAGACCTTTTTTCCAAAAAAATGAATCCATAAAAAAACATCTAAATCCAACTCTCATTATCCAAAGCCTAAGTGGAAATGGATACATCAAAATTCTTTTTGTTTCGACCCTACTAATATCATCTAATGAGATATGATTAGAATAATAGGTTATACTCTTAACAACTAACTTATCATCCACAACCATCAATTTTTTTGGTAAAAATGAATATACAGCTTGGGCAGTCACAACAAAAATTATCAATAGTAATCCACCATAAAGATAAGCACTCAACCCCACATAGGACTGTATAAAATAACTGCCCAAAAATATTTTCTGTAGAATATTAGATAATTTTAAAAAAATAATCACAACGCCTAAAGTTGCAAAAACCTCTACTACTTTTAATGGTGGATATTTTACTTTTCTCACCCAACGAATCCCATCGTTTTTAAAAGGTTTAGTCAAAAATCTTCGGAAAATAAAAAATGTAGATATAGCTACAATTGCGTAAAAAAGAAAGATGTCATAATGAAAAAACAAATAAGGTACATAGTAATATTCATAAGAATATTTAGGATTAAATATCTTTTTTAAAATTAAGTTATATTCACTAGATGAAATATTTTTCAATTCTACCAAAGGAGATGTATAGCTTTTATTTCTTTCAACAATATTTCTATAAGTCTGAGCTAACCACATCATTTTTTCTCCATCTCTCCCAATCAGGTCATATTGAGACAGATAAAGATTTACTGCGGCCGCCTTATCTTCGTCCGAAAATTCACCATTAATGACTTCTTTAGAAATCATATCCTTAACTAAAAAAACATTTTCATTAAAATTTTCAGAAGGTGTTTGGAATTCTACACCAGCATATCCAAATCCATAATAGCTATTATTCCATGCTCTAGAAGTATATGTTTGTCCCTTCATATTTCTAATTTGCTTCATCAATCTATGAGACAAATATTCTGTATAAGACTTAAGAACTTCTTCCTCTAGCAAACTTAAATCATGAAATTTTGTGCCCAGATAAACATAAGGCATATTATTCATAAGATTCTTTCTAATATAGGGAGCCTGACGAGGATGGGGTTCTAAGTGCTTCGGCATTTTTTTGCCGCTTTTAGCAATAACGGAACCCCATATTTTACGAATATGGTCTAAAACAAGAGCTTCATCAAAATTTCCTGCTACAAATAAAGTCATATTACTTGGATAGTAGTAATTATTATAAGCATTCACTACCTGATGTTTTTGTAGTCTACGATTAATCAACTGCTCTTCTGTGATACTATAAGGTAAATCAAACTCTACACCAAATTCTGACATCCAAAAACTTGGTTCTTTTAATGTTTTTGGATAAATTTTATCCCACAAATTAAAGCCCAAAAACTCTGTCATAGGACTTGGCCGCCCAAGTTCAAGCTCGACAGTACTTTTTTCTTTCTCGATATACTCATCCTCAAATGAAGGCTGCAAAATCATTTTGCCGAAGGTCTCTAATAACCACAGACCTTTTCCTGAAGAGATTGAGGCAAAATAGCTCGTATAATCCATGTTGGTAGATCCATTTGCCTGCCCACCACTTTCTCTTATTACTTGAAGATAAGTCATTTCATCTTTTAAGCTTTTGTCTCTGAATAAAACATGCTCTAGTAAATGGGCTACGCCAAGATTTTCTTTGTTCTCAATCCTCCAACCAAGACCGACTTCTAGATGAATATTGGTAGTTGTAGATTCCTCACTTGGGGCCAGATAAACATTCAAACCATTTTCTAAAGTAATATGTTTAACATCTTTAAAAAGATCTGTCGTCGCACTTGCTGTACTGGAAATAATTGATAAAAATACCACTAGATACAAATAAATAATTGTTTTCTTCATAGCCAACATATCGGCATGAGTAATTTAATTCTTTAAACTAATTATAGTTTTATTTATTACGCAGAATAGATTGAGTATCTTTCTGATATATATGGTTTTTTTAAAATCTATACAAAAAACCAAGTCGGCATAAAATAGATAACACTGGGTTGGGATCAAAACTTTGAGCAAATTGAGCTCGCCCCTCTGCCGAAAACATTAATCCAAAATTAGCACCAATAAGATACTGAGTCTCTGCACCCGCACTAATGCCACCTAAAAACTTTGCTTGGGACTTATCGGTACGATCAGACCCCATGTACCTAGTTGTGATTTCCTCTTGATAAGACCCAATGCCAGCCCCTGCTAATAAAGAAAACCTTAAGTCACCTAGGCGAAGACGATAAAAGCTATACTTACCCCAGATAGAAATATCACTATAATCCCTAGCCACACTCGATGTGCTATTTCCTGAAGTTTCAGAAAAAGAATTTCTTTCCAAAGACAGATCATACCTTTGATACTTATAACCTAAGGCTAAATTCATATAACTTTTTAAGGTTGAACTTTGTTCGTTATTTCTTTCAAGTCGCAAATCAACACCCAAAGGTGAAATATAAATAGCCGAACTCTGTGGCTTTGCACGACTTTCTTTAGAAACTTGAGCTTCACTTAGTTCCGTTAAGAAAATAGAAACCATTAAAATCGCCAGAGCGATAAATAATTTTTTATCCGTTGTCATTACTCGCCTCAGCTTCTTCGACAACTTTATAACCTTTATTTTTTAACTCACATCTAAAGGATTTATCGCCGGCTGTTTGAGTGCGAATAGCTGCCTTAGCGAAATACTCACACTCTGTCGAAGTGATATCACCCATAAGCTCTGAAAATTTCAACACGAAGTCTTTAAATTCAAATTCTTTTGCCACTTCACCCGAAGCATAGGATTTTAAAAATGGTAGTAAATTAACTACTTGAGCAGCAACGTCTTTACGGGCTTGAAGATTTTGAATTTTCCGAGCACTCGCATAGGTTTCCGTATACGACTTTAAGAATCTAGAAATCTGAGTTCCTACTTCATAGGAATATCCAATAATATATTGATCCATTTTTTCGGCAGCACCCGCATGTGAAAATAAACGAATCCGGTCTTTTAAAATTTCCGACATAGGCAAATCGGCTCTTCTAAAAATATCATCTGACTTCAAACTGCGACGGTCCCGTTGAGACGGAATCGACATAGCAATAAAATCAGGATTGCCCGTGTACATCCAACCCCAGAAATCAGCAAGTCCTTCATTTAAGGCTCTTAATAATAATGAATTATAAAGCTCTTGCAGTTTTTCATCCGTCAACGAAGTTGTCTGAATCTTTTCTGCTCGTGTGCGATCATTTGTACGAGCCGATAAATCTATATCCATACCTTCAGCCACACCGTGAATATCATGGGCTAATTTATCTTTCTGCTCAGAATCCTTAAGAACAATTTTATAAAATAAAGAATGGAAATGCTCATGAGCTAAAATACCGGGATTGATACCCACTGGTAGCTCATTTTGATCATAAGGAACAACGAGCAATGAATCAGTTTTTCCATCATAAAAGGCATTGTTCTTGCCGCCGCCTTTAACTCGAACACCAACGCCAATCTTTCTAGGCCATGTGTTAATTCCATAAGCCCCAAGTTCTTCATCAAGGCTTGCAAGTTTTTGTGTATGAAAATAAACAACAGCTAGCTGTTTTGTGGACTCATTGGCTGGGACTAACTCCCCTGAAGAATTTTTCATAAAACGGGCTATGGCAGGTTTCCCTGCAATGGTGGAGTTTTCTACTCTTGGAGCCAAGTAAAACTCAGCATATTTACCCTTGAGCGTTTGAACATTCTCAATCCCTAGTAACTGAACAATTTTTAATGAGCTGCCTTTTTCTGAAGTTTCCGGAACAAGGACATTCACGCTGCCCTTTGTATCTTTAAGCTCTGATTGAGGGGCAC
>JBHIVS010000065.1:0-11111 GCA_041987885.1 Pseudobdellovibrionaceae bacterium
TTTACTCAGTGAATGCGGGTGCTCGCATCAGAAACCCAAGTGAGACCCCTAGCGACGCGCACATGTTCCCGCTAAAGAGCCAATTCACAACTTCTTTTGGTGTCTCTGATAAATATTCTTCGACAGCACGTTGGGTTTTTGAAGCCATTGGTAGCTTACCTCTAGATAAAGATCCTTACAAAGAAACGATCCATGCTTCGTCAATTGATTTACTTCTTGGGATGAAGCACAGATGGGTGAGAAACTTGAATTTCGACTGGGGTGCGACCATTGAACCCGCAGTGGAGTCTCTGTCTCCGAAATGGCGTGTATTTGCAGGTCTAGTATATTTCTGGAAACCAGGATCTAACAGCGAAAGTGCCGTGACCTCAACAGAGGCGGATTTTAATGTTTTGCCAAATGATAAAATCATCAAGGTAAATGAATACATCCAATACTATGCTGAAAATGACGTACAAATTGCTTCTTGTGAAATCGAAGAAGGCCCAGGAACTTTAAATCGTTCTTGCGAATACTCAAGCGAAACTCCAGGATATGCTCGCCTAATTTTCCGAGATGATGCGGGTCGCACAGTAACGAGAATGGTTACAATTCAAGGTAGCGCTCCTGCTGATAAGTTATCTTTCACAATGCCAAACTATGAAGTATTCACTGGATCTAGTATCCAAGTAGAAGCTCAAGGTGGAGTTCCCTACTACAGATATAAAATTTCTAAAGGCCAAGGCACAATGAGTGATACAGGATTCTTTGAAGCCCCACTGACGCCGCAGACAATTTATATTATGGTAACGGATTCCCGTGGGACAGTTGCGAAATCTCAGATCAAAGTTGTAGCACCTCAAAAAGCAGATACTTCTATTGATTTAACAAATCTTGAATTCGTATCTGGAACTGCGGATCTAACACAGGCTTCTCTTGCGAGACTAAGAAAAAATCTTGGTGCCCTAAGAAGTGTTAATATTGGAAAACTTTTAATCGAAGGCCACACGGACTCTGTAGGAAGTGATGACTACAATCAACGCCTAAGCCGTCGTCGCTCAGAAACTGTAAAAAATCTTTTAAGCAAGGAAATCCCTCTGGATGCAGGTAAAATTGATGCTATCGGTTACGGGGAATCTCGACCGATCGCCTCCAACGACACCCCTGCAGGACGACAAAAAAATCGTCGAGTGGTTTTAAAGGTTTATTACAAAAAATAAGACGTAAAAAAGAGCCGGCAAAACCGGCTCTTTTTTTTTTATTTCTAAATCTCTCCAGATCAGAGATAATAATCCTATGAATAATTCAAATGCTCTCTCTGAAAAAATTTACGATTTTATCACAAAGGCTCCCCCTTCTCATTTGCCTAAATCAACAAATCCAAACGAAGACGCTCAAAGAATTATTAAAACAGCCAGCTTAAAGGCAGCAGCTGTCTCTGGAGCTCTCGCTCTGCCTCCGGGGCCCTTAGGAATGATGACTATTCTTCCTGACTTAGTCACCATCTGGAGAATTCAATCTCAAATGGTTGCTGATATTGCAGCAACCTACGGTAAACAAGGTTTTTTAAATAAAGAAACTATGATGTATTGCCTTTTTAAAGAAGGCAGCCAGCAATTTCTGCGCGATGTGATCATGCGTATTGGTGACCGCTATATATTGCGAAAAACGAGTTTAAATTTTATCAATAAAATATCTGGACGAATTGGAGGGTGGTTAACAACCAAACTACTTGGTCGAAATATTTCTCGGTGGATACCTATTGTGGGAGCTGCGGCCATGGGATATTACACTAAAAAAGACACTGAAAGTGTTGGAAAAATTGCCTTGGAATTGTTTTCTTCGCCTATTAGCCAAGACGAAGAAAACATCATTGATGTCGATAAAATTAATTAAGACTATCAGGTAATGCAAAAGCTGTTTTTGGAATCGCACTCCAACCAGTTCTGATCATATAACCATAAACGCCGTTAGCGTAGTCAGGAACATATGAATCACCACCTTCAAATGCACCAAAAAATCTCGCTCCAGCGCCAATAACAGAGTGAGTTCCACCATCAGCGAAACCACAATTTGTAGTGTCTTTTACAAAGTCTGACTCCGAAGCGACCTTACGCATAACCATCGTCATTGCAATCGCGGTACGAGGCCCTTGGAAATATCTCAAATGAATAGGTAGTTTTGAATTAGCGGATAAATAAACTGCTTTTTCAGAACATTTTAATGTTGGACTGTGCCAGTGATCGTTATTAACAACAAGATCAAAATTCGCATTTCCAGCCGTAGAGACCTCTAAAACAGAACCGTCATCAGAAATTGTTCCTAACTGATAGTATCCTTCCGCAAAACCAGAAGGTAATTTTAAATAACCTTTTAAATCCAAAGCAAAACCTTCAATCAAAGTTTGCCCATCCATATCTTTTAAAACGTTATTTTCATCAACTCTAAAACCTGAAGTAAAACGCATCGTCGGAACATTTATCTGTGGCATCAGCACATAGGATTCATGACGAATGCCAATATCAATAAGAGTCCCAACATTACCTACATTCGCTGAGCTCAGTGCAAATGAATTACCGTTTTTATCGGTCACATCAATTAAGCCACCGCTTGAATTTAAATTTGACTTTAAATAATACAGATTTCCCAAAAGACCATTTTTACTTTCCAAACAATTGCCACTGGCATCTGCTTCGAAGCTCACACAGGGAATAGCGCCAAATTTTCCAGATACAGAAGCTTCAGTAAATGACATCACATTTTCAGAGCAATTCTGGAAAGCCAAGATACAACCTAACGACGCTGCCACAAGGCTCGCCTTGCCAAAAAATCTTTGATCCATTTCATCCCCCAAAAATACCTACCCTTAGGTTAAGTGAAGTTAAATGAGACTGACATAAAATTTTCTTTCTTTCTCAAATTAGGACCCACTAAGGGAAACACCCTCTAGCCGTCAGGCCTGCTACGACAGATTGCCAGCAACTAAAAGGCAGATACTGGCATAGTGTCTCAAGTTTAGACACTTTTTTTAGGATCAACTCGCATACAAAGCTTCTACGGACAGTCCTCTTTTTGCAAGAATGGATAAACATGAAAAAATGGGTCTTTTTATCTATCGTTGTAAGTTTATTGACCAGTTGCCAAGACAGCGGCCAGGACAATTTCGGAAAATCTCAGGAAGATTCTCCTCATATCGTTGGAGGGACCGTGACTTCTCTTCAAGATCCTCTAACTCAGTCAAATTTACACTTAGTTTACAAATGGCAATCACAACCCTTAAAGGCAGAAAATCTAAGTGCTCATTGCACAACGACTGCTGTGAATTCTTTTACATTAGTAACCGCAGCACACTGTGTTTTTCCAAAGCAGAAAGCCCGAGATTATTATATTCAAATGACCCAAAAAAATGGAACCGTTGAATATCTTAAAGTCATAAATACTAAAGCCCATGAAGACTATGAAACCGGCAAAGACCTCAACGCAGATATCGCTATTTTACTGGTAGAAAAACCTCTTCCTAGCTATGTCCGAAAAATAAGAATGCCTCTCCCAGATCAGGATCTAAAACTTACTAATGCTCGCATTGCGGTTGGTGGCTACGGCAAAGAAATTAATACTCGTGCTCCACGCCCTAACCCCGCCAGATTGAAGCATATTCTTCGTCGTGTGATCAGCTATAAATATACCGAAAATACCTTTCTTGTAGATCAACACGATGACCAAGGTGTCTGCAATGGAGACTCAGGGGCTGTAGCCTATATTATCAGAGATAAAAAATCCTATGGCGTTGGTATTGTTTCAAGAACTGCCCACTCTGTCTTAGATATTCCTCAGGATGAAAGTGTCTGCTCTGGCGATATCGTCTTTGTAAATCTTCAGTATTATGTTCCATGGATTTATAAAACCAGCGCCGAGTTGATAGACTCTCTCGCTAACAATCTATAAGGTGAATCTAAAAAATCAGAATAGATAAACTCTTCTATTCTGATTGCCTATTTTGACCCTAACAAAATACAAGGTATCTCTGCTTTCTAAACCTGCGATTGAAACCTAAAATAGAATTTCAATCAAAAAAGAAAGGAGATACCTATGGAACTCTCTCACAATCATCGCGTTGCTATATTGGCGACCAATGGGTTTGAAGAATCTGAACTATTTAAACCCTTAGAGGCTCTTCGCAAAGCAGGAGCAGACGTTCAGATAGTTTCAATAAACTCCGAAGATATTCGATCATGGAATAAAACGAACTGGGGAAAAAGTATTGCCGTTGATCACACTCTCGAACAGTGTAGTCCTGCAGATTTCGATGCCTTAGTTTTGCCAGGGGGATTAATGAATCCCGACACTCTTCGTACTCACGATGACGCCATTGACTTCATCAAAGCTTTTGCTGAATCAGGAAAAACTATTGCAGCCATCTGTCACGCACCTTGGCTATTAATTGAAGCCGGATTAGCAAAAGACAGAGAACTAACGAGCTATCATTCTATTAAGACAGACATGCTCAATGCCGGAGCACTTTGGCAGAACAAAGAAGTCATAGTCGACGACGGAATTATAACCAGCCGCAGTCCTGAAGACCTTCCCGTTTTTTGTGAAAAATTGATCGAAGCAATTGCCCAGAACAGCCATGTTCACCATATCCCTCCCAGCGAGGAATATTCACAACGCTTTTTACAATAATAATGTCTTATACTTACTCAGGATGAGCAGGTTAAGACTCAAGGCGCAACGAATAGTTGCGCCTTCCCTTTGCGCAATGACTCTAGAACCAATACAAGATATTGCATTTCTATGACTACTTCAGAAAACCAAAATACGATTCCTCCCTATATAAAGGCCTTGGCCATTTCTTTATTGGTATCGGCTACAATCCTAGGCTCTATGCTTTGGTACGCAACTCGCCCACCTAAAATCGGCGGAGATTTCACTCTCACTTATAAAGGCACTCCTTGGACTTTCTCTGAACATTCCAAGCCTCTTACTGTTTTTTATATCGGCTATGCAAAGTGTCCTGATATTTGCCCGATGAGCTTAAGTTTTTCAGCCCAAGCTTTTACCAAACTTTCCGAAAAAGAACTTTCAAAAATTCAATTCGTCTTTTTAAGTGTGGATCACGAAAATGACACTCCTGAATCCGTAGCCGTTTATGCCTCTCAGTTTTTCCCAAAATTTTTAGGAATGAGTGGTAGCAAAGAGCAAATCAATAAAACTGTAGATACATTTAAAGCTAGTTTTTTTGTGGAAAAAGATCCTAAATCTTATCTCGGCTATTCCATTGCTCACACGGATCGCCTATATTTTTTAGATTCTAAAGGAATTGTCGTAGACACCATCCCAAATCCAAGATCAGATCAAATGATCTTGGATTTTATTCGTAAACATTTATAAAAATAAACTCGCTTAAGAATGCGAGCTTAAACAGGAGAATGTATGAAATTATTAGTAGCCGCTTTAGTTTCAGTAGTTAGCATTTCTGCAATTGCTAAAAATAAAAACGAAGCCACCGTTGAAATCAAAGACGCACGTATCTTTGCTCCTCTAAAAGGTAGCAATGCGACAGCTGGATATGGAGTTTTAGTTAATAAAACCGCTCTTCCGGTTGAAGTCATCCTAGAAAAAGCAGATGGATTTAAAGCCGTTGAATTGCATGAATCTTTGAATAAAGACGGTCACATGGCGATGCAAAAAATTGAAAAACTAACTCTTGAGCCCAAAAAATCTTTTGAGATGAAACCTGGTGCTCATCACATCATGCTTTTCGATGCGACAAAAAACTTTAAAGATGGCGAGATGGTTAAAGTATCTTTCAAAGTAGGAAATAAATCTGAAACTTACGAATTCAAAATCGTTCCTAGAATTGAAAAGAAAGACGAAGGTCATCATCATCACTAAATCTTTTGATGAAACATCGTATATAGATATTTTAAAGCCCCTTTATGAGGGGCTTTTTTTATAAGCTCAAAGAATATTTTAACTTTTGTGCATTAAAAAAATAGAATGACTCCCCTCCTTAGGAGTCACCCTCTCTGCATTAAATCTACGCGGGTAATCCCACCTTTAAGGTCGCCGTCAAAGACGTATTTACAGATCCTGTCACTGTCGCAATTTGATAGGTCGTACCATCACTAAAAATATTATCCGAAGAAAAACTCGTCACCGAAGTATTTTGCCCATGCGAAGAATAAGGACTGGTATTATAAACAGCCGTCGTCACACTTTGAGGAAATGCAAACTGAGAAACCTTGGGCGTGCTATTTAGATTGTTATTTAAATACACTGCTAAATGAATATGAGTAATACGTCCTACATACCACCCAGGATACAAAGTCGTAAATATCACCTGTCCATTGTTGTACACGTTTACTTCTTTCATGCCTCTAACTCCTATTTCGCATTCATTGCGACCTAGATTTAAATTACCCACCAAGAATTTAAGGAATATGGAAGGATCTCAAGTTGAGTGGCTATTCTTTAGAAATTTTGCTCTGATTTGTTTCATTTCGACATCATTCCCCCAAAAAATGGCTTATTCCTAAAAATAATTCTGTTGCTAGCGAAGATTCACAGTGCTATCTCTATAGATGTTAGGGAGTAGTTAATCGGGTCCAATCCCGAAATTTGTGTCGACATACTGGGAACAACCCCCGGCGCAAATACAAAGAGCCCTGCTCTTTGTTTACGAGACTGACACTGGTAATTTTTATTAATTGCCGTGTAGTCGTATTCCCTCTATCAAAGGAAAACCTCACGGCACTATTTATTAAGTGAGGATTTTTTGGAAGCTTTAATCAATTCTTTTCTTTTAGTTTTTGCAGGTGAAATGGGTGATAAAACCCAACTACTGGCTTTGGTTTTAACCGCCAGATATCGCAAACCTTGGACTATTTTATTAGGTGTCTTTGTCGCGACCGTCTTAAATCACGCACTTGCCTCTTGGGCCGGGGAATGGGTTGGATCTCTAGTCAGCCCTTCGACTTTAAAATGGATTCTTGCTGGAACTTTTTTTGTTTTTGCAATTTGGCTTTTGATTCCCGACAAAGAAGGTGAAGTCTCTGGCGAAGGACGCTTTGGCCCTTTCCTCACAACTGTCATTGCTTTTTTCATCGCGGAAATGGGAGACAAAACACAATTGGCAACTGTTGCATTGGGTGCGCGATATGCCAATATCTGGCTCGTCACTCTAGGAACAACCGGAGGAATGATGGCATCAAATGCTTTGGCAATTTTCTTAGGTGAAAAGTTACTAAAAAGAATCCCTATGAATTGGGTTCGAATGTTCGCTTGCGTTTTATTTATTCTGTTTGGAATAGCTATTCTTGTAAGTTTTTAAAAAAAATTTCTGAAAAAACAGCAGGGCTTTCACTAAAAGCCCTGTGCAATTTTATAAGAATCCTGAGATCTGTGTGGAAAGTTTACCACCGAAGCGACGGTAATTGATTCGGCAGCTTGGCCTTTAACAATACTTCCCAAATCATTCGTAAGACCCTTTGAAGTCTCACTCAATCTAATTAATTGTTTAACAGCCTCAACAATTCCATCAGCAGATTGAGTATTACTTTGCGTAGCTTCTTCAAACTGTCTCATCACTCTGTTAACCTGTTGAATCTCGGAAGCCTGCTCCGATGAGGCACTGGCAATATCCGCGTTTAAACTAGATACCCTAGAAACAGACGTCACGATTCCATTTAATACTTCGCCACTTCGATCCGCAACCTTGCAACCATTATCCACCAGAGTCACTGACTCATTAATTAAATGAGTAATGTCTTTGGCTGCCGAAGCACTTTTCAAAGCTAGAGCTCGGACTGCATCCGCAACTACTGCAAATCCACGCCCTTGTTCACCTGCACGCGCAGCCTCTACCGCCGCATTAAGAGCTAACAAATTTGTTTGAAAAGCAATACTATCAATCACTTCAATAATTTCTTCGATTTTACGAGAAGATTTAGAAATCTCCTGCATAGAACCAATCAATTGACGGATTTCTTTTTCTCCAAGTTCGGCAGCTTGTTTGGAGGTATTCGAAAGGTTTGCAGCTTCGCGGGCATTTTCAGAGTTCTTTTCGACCATCGCAGAAATTTCTGTTAACGAAGATACTGTTTCTTCCAAAGACGCCGTGAATTGCGCCGACGACGCAGAAAACTGTTGAACTGAATTTTCAATAGTTTCAGTTTGATCCAGAATTTCAGAGCCTGATACAGATAAATTTTCGGCAACTGCGGAAATGGATTTAGCAACTTTGATAGACACCAAATAAGAAATCAATGGAGCAAAAAATAAAACCACAAGACTAATTAGAAAAACAAAGTTTTTCCCATCCGTTTCAGCTTTTACAGCATGGGCCACCGACTGATTTGCCAAATCCAGGTTATAATTCGTTTCCACCTGCAGAGCTTTATAAAATATGTCTGCTTTTTCAGGACAAATATTTTTAATCAAAGAGAGTATTTCTGCCTGATTTTTTTCGTAGTCTTCGGCCAAGGCAAAAACTTGCCCACCAAAGTCCGAAAACTCCTGCCATGCTTTTTCTAAATTTTTAAAACTTTCTCTTTGAATATTTTCCGTTTCAATTTTTTTGTATTCACTAAATGACTTTTGTACGTTCGCAATTTGAATAAAGGCATTCTTTTTATAGGCTTCGATGTCTTTTTGAGTATTTCCTTCAAACCCCATCCCTCGAACATGAATTCTCAATTCTCGAAAGTCTCCCCTTAGATCTCCAAGAATTTTAACCGATGGTAAATCTTTATCCGTTACTGCTCTGTATTTATTAGAAACAGAATTTAACGTCAGCACGGCAATAAAACCTGCAAGCAATCCAAGAAATGACAACCCCATTGAAGTGAACATCATTTTAAATTTCAAACTCAGTTTCGCCATTGCGCCCCCAAAAATATTTGATTCTGGAAATATCGGTACACATTTATGAAACTCAATAAACACAATTTGATTTTTTACTAAGTGAGCCTAATAAATCAAATCGTGTTTTAATTGACTTACTGTCGTTTAGCAGTAAGGGTTTGAGAGACCTTGATCTTTCTTAACTCTCCATCTTGGGGCTGTTATTATCGAATACACCTTGGATTTTTCTGTTCGAAAAATACGAGCACTGTTCCATAATTTTATAAGAAATATCGTTTTTTTGCTCTAATAAGCTGGACTAACATTATATGAGGTATTCATGAAAAAAATAGTTCTATTGCTCTTTTGCTTAAACATCATCGCCTGTGGGCAAACACCCCCACCGCCGGCAGAAAAAGAAGTCGATACGGTTCTTATCGGCGGAGGAATCATGAGTGCCACCCTTGGAACTCTGTTGAAAGAACTAGAGCCTACATCTACGATTGCCGTCTATGAGAGACTAGGCTCTGTGGCCTTTGAAAGCTCTGCCGCTATGAATAATGCAGGAACTGGTCACTCTGCTTTTTGCGAACTTAACTACACGCCTGAAAAAAGTGACGGCACTATCGAAACTAAAAAGGCCGTAGAAATTAATGAGCTTTTTGAGGTCTCAAAACAGTTTTGGGCCTACCAAGTTTCAAAACAAATTCTTGGAGCTCCCACTTCTTTTATCAACAATACTCCCCATATGAGTTTTGTTTGGGGCGATGACAATATCAAATACCTTAAAAAAAGACATGAAGCTTTGACCAAGGAACCTCTATTTCAAGGAATGCTCTATAGCGAAGATCCCGAACAATTAAAAAAATGGGTTCCTTTGATGATGGAGGGACGCGATCCTCAACAAAAAGTCGCAGCCACCTATATGGATTTAGGCACTGATGTTAATTATGGTGCTATTACAGGACAGTTATTTGCAGCATTAAATAAACAATCTGGCGTTGAAACCCACACACGCCACGAAGTTCAAGATCTGGTCCGCAGTAACGACGACCAATGGATTGTTGTGGTTAAAAATTTAGACACTAATAAAGTTTCATCTATCAAAGCCAAGTTCGTATTTATCGGTGCCGGTGGTGGGGCTTTGCCTCTGTTGCAAAAATCTGGAATTAAAGAAGCCAAAGGTTACGGTGGTTTTCCTGTGGGTGGAGAATGGCTTGTGACTAAAAATCCAAAAATCATAGCTCTCCATGATGCCAAAGCCTATGGCAAAGCCTCCGTAGGCTCACCTCCTATGTCCGTTCCCCACTTAGACACTCGAATTATCGACGGTGAAAAAGCAATTCTATTTGGCCCCTATGCGACGTTTTCTACGAAGTATTTAAAAATGGGGTCTTTGCTTGATTTGCCGAAATCTATTCGTTTAGACAATGTCTGGCCAATGATCAAAGCGGGTTTAGACAATATTCCATTAACTAAATATTTAATCGGTCAGTTATTACAAAGTGATCAAGCTCGTTTTGCGACTTTGAAAGAATATTTCCCAAATGCTCAATAAGAAGATTGGACCTTAGAACACGCCGGTCAGCGCGTACAGATTATTAAAAAAGACTCTGAAAAAGGCGGCGTTTTACAATTTGGAACAGAGGTCGTAGTTTCCGAAGACGGCAGTATGTCGGCTTTGCTCGGAGCATCCCCTGGGGCTTCGACCGCGGCACCGATTATGTTGTCTTTATTGGAAAAAGCTTTTTCAGAAAAAATCAAAACTCCAGATTGGAATAATAAACTAAAAGAAATCATTCCCTCTTATGGACAGTCCTTAAATAAAGACATTCCTCTGGCAAATAAGACACGCGCTTTGAGCAGTAAAATTTTGCAGTTGAAATATTATGAGATTAAATAGATTTGAAAGATTGACAGAAATCAAAAGCAATAAAGGCTCTGAGCAACAGAGCCTTTATTGCTTTCAAAATCTAAAAAAACTCAGTATCTCTGCTTTGAATTAGTTTAATTTACTATTTTTTTGTGTATAAATCTAAAAGTAGTAATAATAACCCCAAAGGGTAAGATACGAATGCTAAAAGACCTATTTGATGTATTTTTAATTTTTTTAAAATTGGGACTCACATCGTTCGGTGGGCCGATTGCTCATCTAGGCTATTTTCATCATGAATTTGTCGTCAAAAAAAAATGGCTTACCGACAACTCTTATGTAGATTTAGTTGCTCTCTGTCAGTTTCTACCAGGCCCTGCAAGTAGTCAGGTTGGTATGGCAATAGGACTCAAAC
>JBHIVS010000066.1:0-11066 GCA_041987885.1 Pseudobdellovibrionaceae bacterium
CTAAGGCTTCCTTACCAGCTGATGCTGCCGTCATAATTGGAATGAATCATGATCATGCCTCTTTGGATGGAATGTATTTACAAGAAGTTGCAAAAATTCTGGGTATTGATAGAAATGTTATTTTAACAACCAAAGATGCGTGGCCACATATCACAGCTTTAAGTAAGATTGGTGTTACTCACAAAGATCAAAATATTCTGTTTAAGCAAGATAAAGACACGAAAAGCAAAGTTCTGGAGATTTTTAAAGCTCAAAAAAAAGGCCGAGTAGCCTTTAGTATTTTCCCCGAAGGAGAGCTTCCCTTCTGGCATACTCAGTTTCCTTTGTTTGCAAACTTTGGGGCATTTAGTATTGCTAGAAATGCAGCCCATGAACTTAAAGATACGAAGTCAGTATATTATGTCGAGGTAATGAGTAATTTTTTAAGATCTACGACTTCGAAAGATAGCACACCTATTCGTATCGAGATCACCTTGCCAGAGCTTGTTCCTACAGCACCTGTAGGACCAAGAGATGCATGGGTTGAAGAGAAAAGAATCGCATTTGAAAAAAGAGCTAACTCGCCAGAACGTCGTGGCTTGATGGTTGATATGATTCAACGTCAAAAAATTTCGGCAGACGGTAGAGCCTATGTGGTGGATGAGGTACGTCCCTACAGAGTAAATTCTCAAAATGTTCAGCCTGCTCAAGGACAAAATAAAGTAAATGGACAAGCGGGTCGTTGCGAGAGAGTATTTTTAGCAATGTAGTTGGTGGGGGAGTGGATATTATGAATAAGCAATACTTGCAGCTGGCATCAGGACGAAGGCTTTCTTATAGAGTGTATGGAAATGCGCAAGCTGAAACTCTTATTTTCTTTCATGGATTTCCAGGGTCGAGTATTCAAGGAAGTTTATTTGATTCTAGTTCCTACGCGAGTCAATTCCATGTGATCTCTTTTGATAGGCCAGGATTTGGTGAATCAGATTTTCAAGATCAACGCAGTTTACAGAGTATGGCTTCTGATATTTCAGAGGCCTTAAGTGTATTGCAACTTAATGAAGTTCATTTGATGGGTGTTTCAGGGGGTTCGCCGTATGCTGTTTCCATGGCGGCTTCTCTAGGGAATAGAGTGAAATCGCTGACCTTGGTTTGTCCATTGGGGCCTCTTTATAAAAAAGAAGTTTTTAAAATATTACCTTTTAAGGCGCGTATTTTGTTGTTAGGAGCCAAGCATTTTCCCAAAATAGTGGGTGGTGTTTTAAATAAAGCCTTGGGTGCTGGAGATAAAGTCGATGCTGCAAAATTGGCTGCTAAAAACGATGAATCATCGATTGTTGAGAAATTCTCTGCAGGGCTTCCGCAGAGTGATATCGATGTTATGACTGACGAAAAAGTTAAACCTATTTTGAAGATTTCTTTGCAAGAGGCTTTTCATCAAGGAGTGCGTGGTCCCATGGAGGACTTACGAGTTTTTATGAGTCCTTGGAATGTGAACTTTAAGAATATTCAATCCACTGTAAAAATTTATCATGGCAGTGAGGATACTATCGTTCCAAATAAAATTGGTCAGGCTCTTCATCAACATATTCATAACAGTGAATTTCATTTGATCGAAGGGGAGGGGCATTACTCTTTGCCGATTCGATGTATTGATCAGATTTTAGAAAAAGTACCGCGAACTTAAGAATTTTTATAGGTGATTTTTACTTATATTTAGATGGCAGTAAGTTTGCAGCTATAAATGCGGTTTGTTCTGCTAATAGTGGAGTGTGTATGAGAAAAATACTAGTGGCCATGTGTTTACTTTTTGCCCAAGTTGGTAATTCAATGGAAACCCCCATTGAAACGGATTTGCATTGGTATAAGCAGACATTACGAAGCTTTCAGCTGCCACTGAAAGAAGTTGATAGTTTTCTAAACCCCTTAAAAGGTCCGCAAAGCTTTCGTTTAAATGCCCAAAATGCGCCCTGGGCGGGTAATTATTATCCAATGACATATGGTGGAATTGGGAATCGATGGCAAGAAGGTTATTACCCAGAAAATCCATTAAATCGTGAATTAGTGTTAAAGATGAGCGAGCAAGAGCTACGTAAACTGTCTCCTGTCGAAAAATTTGATATTTTAAGAGGTGATTATAAATTCTCGGCCACTCATCACGAAATGAATTTAAGAGGTCCCTATAGATCTTTGCCCGTAGAGCAATGGGAAGGTTTTTGTAATGGAGTTCGTTGCGCAGGTTTAAATTTAGCAGAACCAAAGTTCGAAGTGACAGTTGTAAATCCTGATGGCGTGAAGGTCACGTTTTTGCCCGCGGATTTAAAAGCACTTGCAGGGGCTAGTTATTTTTATACGGAAAAATATGGTCAGTTGGGCCGTCCTACTAAAGAAAGTATGTATGAAGCTCAGCCAAATCCAGCAATTTTTGATTTAGCCCTTCGATACCATTTGGCTCAAAATAATAAAGGCTTTGTGATTGATACCCATTTGGGATCTGAAATTTGGAATGAAACCGTTGTTGGATACAAACGAACTCTGACAGAGTTGCCTTTGAATAATTCGGAAAAACAAAAGTACCCAAAAGCTGTAAAAAAGTATTCAGTCGATTTAGTGATCGATACTTTGGGTGAAGTGAGCATTGGCGATAGCAATGGCCCTACAAAGCACGACGTGGCTAATGGGAAGCATCTTGGTTATGTGATGGCCGTGTATGAGCTTTATATTAATGCCAAAGGAAAGGCTATTGACGGCGTTTGGATGTCAAACACGGCCTATGATTCTAGAGGTGTGGATTTCGCTTGGTTTGGAGCTGGCGAAGGGGCTGATGCTAAGAACTCTGATAAGGGTGGGAATCCTTATTTAGATTTTAAAAAGATTGAGACCCTATTTAAAAAGTCCTCAGCACCTTTTTGTAAAAGCATCTTTATGTAATCGTTTAAATACATTAGCTTTTACAGAGTTTATACCCGTTTGTGAAGGGGGCTTTAAAAGTCCTTGTCTGAGGGTGGCTTTTTAAGATAGAACAAGTTTCTTTTTTAAGGGGTCACTAATTTATGAGAAACTTTGTAATCTTCTCTGTCGTATTTTCAGTTTTGACTGTTTTAGGTGTTACTTCTTTTGGTAAGGAAATAGAAGAAACGGCAATGCCTTATTTCTGTGATCCTAACGATGAGAGTTTGCCTGATGAGTGTCATCACTACTAAGCGACGTCTTAGATAGCAGCATAAAAGTTAAAGACCCCTCGTAAAAGAGGGGTCTTTTTTTATAAAAAATCTCTGCGCATCCCCGTGTACCAAGGATTACAAAAGTTTTTTAGTTTTGCGAGTTCTTATTTTTGTCGGTGTTGTTTGCGATTGTTACCAGAGCATGGGCGGCTTCACAGAACATTAAAAAAGGAATACATAGGAAAGCCCCTAAAAAAAGACCTCCGATTAAGCCCATAAATTTTCCTGAAATAAATCCACCAATTGCAAAAATAGCAATCAGGGCAAATCCACAATAATAACCAAATTGAGTAACGTACTTTGTGATTTTATAATCGTTCATGAATATTTCTCCGATGAAGTTTTTGTATAAAACAAATCGGTGTTTTTGAGAAATACTCAATGCTGAGGAAAAAAATATCGAGGGCAAATTAAAGTTTATCTGTTTGTCCTCGATAAAAATGCCTCAATATGAACATTGAGGCATTTTGGGGAGAGTATGATTGGGTATTAAACAGATTTTACAAACTGTAAATCTAAAGAAATAGTGACTTCGTCTCCGACTAAAACACCACCAGCCTCAAGAGCTGCATTCCAAGTAAGACCAAAGTCTTTTCTGTTAATTTTAGTGGTCGCAGAGGCTCCAATTTTTAAATTGCCCCAAGGATCTTTTAACTCTGGTGTGGGTCCTTCAACTTCAAGAGTGATTTCTTTGGTAACATCTTTGATCGTAAGATCTCCGATCACTTTTAAACCATCACTAGATGTTGTGATTTTTTTTGTTGAGAATTTTAGTTGTGGGTATTTTTCGACATCAAAAAAATCAGCGCTTTTTAAATGGTTATCGCGTTGTTCTTCGCGAGTATTAATAGAAGCCGCTGATATTTGAGCTTCGGCTTTCGCGGCTGTTGGATTTGCGGAATCGTATTCTAAGGTTCCAGAAATTTGATCAAAGCTGCCGCGAACTTTGGCGATCATCATATGTTTAATTGAAAAGTTTGCTGACGAGTGAGCTGGGTCTAGTACATATTTAGCCATTTTGAACCTCCTAGGGTGTGGATGGGTCTATTGTTTGTCTTTCTGAACTTACTTTACGACCAATTTTGAAAGTTTATTAGACCGAATAACTTGAAAATATTGTTTAATAGGCTGTACAATCGAGCCATGGATTTAAATGAAATAGCTATCTATATAAAGGTCGTAGAATCAGGCAGCTTTACCAAGGCAGCCCTTGAGTTGGGAATGCCCAAATCTACGGTCAGTCTAAAAATCTCAGAACTGGAAAATCGTTTGGGGATTAGTCTTATTAAAAGAACCACGCGCAAACTGTTTGTAACTGAAGAGGGCCGCTTTTTCTACGAACAAGCTCGGCCAGGGCTAGATAAAATACGCATGGCTCAGGACGAGATCATGAAGGGTCTGTCAGAACCCCAAGGGATGTTAAGGATCACCGCTCCTGTTGAGTTAGGAAATGTCATCCTCCCGAAGGTGATTGAAAAATACCGACAGCGTTATCCCAAAGTAACTTTTGAGCTTCATTTTAGCGACAGACGTGTAGATCTTGTTGGTGAAGGTTTTGACTTAGCAGTTCGTGCTGGTCATTTAAAAGACTCAAGCTTAATGGCTAAAAAAGTCGGAGAAGCTTATTTTGCTCCCTTTGCTACCCAAGGATATTTGAATAAAAAAGGAACACCTGTTCAACCCAAAGATTTGTTAAAACATGATTGTCTTCAATTTAAGTCTGCCGGTTGGGAATCTTGGAAGTTAGTCAGTGGTAAACAAATTATTGATGTACCCATTGAATCAAAAATTGAAGTGAATGATTTAAACGCCTTAAAATCCTTAGCAGTAAAGGGGATGGGCGTAGCCATGCTTCCAACCTTTATGTGTGGCCTAGAGGTCAAAGGCGGGCAGTTGGTGAGGCTTATGGATAAATGGAAAACCAATATGGTTCCAATTCATTTTGTTTATCCAGGCTCTAAAAACACTTCGCCAAAGGTAAGTAGTTTTATTGAATTAGGCAGTGATGTAGTAAAAGGGTATCTTAATAATCTGGAACAGGAAATGGGAGAATGAATCTAGTGATGCAAAATCTTTTCTAGAAGTTCTCGAGGTTTGTATTTGAAGAGTCTGAAATAAATCATTACAACAACGAGTATAGCAGAGCTTGAAAGTGGAATGATGAACCCAGCAAATTGGTGTTTTATAAAAACATGGGCTCCATTGATGGCTCCTAGGGTGAAAAAGGAGATGATACCTAAGCGCATGAGGTTGGCCCTTTTTTCATCTGAAAAAACAAAGTCTTTGGGCATCTGTTTTTTAAATAATAAACGGGTCAGTCCGATGCCTAAATCTGTGGTGATGCCTGTGAGATGGGTGGTTCTAATGACGGACTTAGAGACTGTTGTAATTGTGCCGTTTTGAATTCCGCACACCAAGCAAAGTAACATTAATAAAATAAAGTCATGAATATTTTTAAGGGGCTCTCCGAAATTTCCAAAATATCCATTTAATCCACCCCAAGTGATACCAGCTAATAATACCACCATGATGAAAAAACTATTGAAGTATTGCGGATATTTGTCTTGTTTAATTTTTAAATCGACAAAATAGGCACTGATCATCGCACCTAGAAGAAAAAAACCGGGAACCAAAGTAAAACCAAAAGCAGCATTGTGATCACCTTGGGCAGACTCAATACCCAAATAAGTCGCAAATCCAGTGACATGGGAAACAAAGCGATGACAGGCTAAAAAGCCACCTGTATTGATAAAGCCGGCCTGCCATGCCATCAGCATCCAGATAAGTATATTGCTTTTAGAGTATTGAGAAATCGTGGGTCTTCCGTAAATCATCTTCAATCGCCTCGGGAATCTTAATTTTAGGATACTCCCTAAGGCTTTTAAGTCAAGGCGAGCCAGACTCTTTGGGGCGAGTATCGATGGTTGCTGCGAATTCGTTAGAATCCTTGACGAAGTTATTTCGGAGTCGAATCAAAGCATTATAACTTTCGATAAGTTCATTCGCTTTTTTTTGAGAGTCTTGTAATAAGTTTGAAAGCTTATTTATTTCAGGGACTAGATTATTGTAAGTCTCATAATCGGAATTGTTTTTTGCTGAGTCGGCTTCGGCCATTCGTAGAGTGTATTCATTTTGCAGTCGATCTAACGATATTTTTTGATCTTCGATTTGTTCTTTATTTGCCTGAATTAAGCCATCATATTCACTGATGCGATGAATACGTTTGTCAAATTGAGCCTTAAATAAATGAGCTTGCTTGATAATATAGGCTCTATCTTTAAAGTATTTTTGATAGTGATTCTCTAGGTAATTTGAAAGTTTGATGACTTCAGTTCCTAAAATAGAATGAACTTCGTCTAACAATACAGAATTGTCCGTTATTTGATAACTTTTCATTCGTTCTTTGAGATAATCTTCATTTTGGGCCATCGCGATTTTTAAGTGAGCATTGAGCTCCGCTTTTTCGTGGGGAGGTATTTTTTCATAAATTGCATGTAAAGTTTCGTGTGCTGCTGTTGATAATACACCACTTTGCAGTCTAGGTTCGTCGATTTTTAAGATAAGAATTTGATGTTGGTGCTTGAAGTAGCAGCCCAAGACAGAGCCCATACTATGCCCAACGGTGCAAATCTGTGCCATTTCTTTTTTGTCGAGAATGTACTGGGGGTTTGTAGAGAAAAATGTTTTTTCTCCTCCAGGAGTCAGTCGAAGGGCACTTCCTAGCTCTGCCATTCCAGCATTAATTACGGGGATCACTTCTTGAGTATTTTTGGTTGTTTGAGTAAAAGTTTGGCGAGACTGAATTGGGCCTTCGTGTTTAAAGCGAAAGTACGCACTTCCTAGGGCTACAATCAGAATGAAACAGAGAAAAGAGAGTTTCATAGAGATTTTTGATCCTTCTTTTGATTTAGCGTGTGTTAGTTTCGCCCAAAAACATCAAATATTTCCCTATTATTATCGGCAAAATTAGACGAAAAACTAAGGTTGAATTTTTGTTTCAATTTAAGAAAACTCGGCTTATATTGAATATAAACGATGTTCTGATTTTTCTAAGAATGTGGCTTAGTAATTATTAGGGTCAAAAAGTCGCAGTATGGTTAAGGGAATGATTAAAAAGTTATTTGCAAATCTATATTTTTCTTACTCATTAGTATTAGTTTTCACTTTAGCTGGAATCTATGTAGGGTATCAATTAGGGTATCAGCGTAGTTTGCAACTTATTGATCGTAAAGTCTTAGAAGAAATTAATAAGCTGAATTCAACAGTTCCAATTATGGTGGATAACGAAACTCAGCTGGACTCTGTCTTTTTAACTTCTGATAGCAAGACCATTGTTTATCGTTTTTCAATTGTGAACTATGATCGTGAAGATTTAATTGAAGCTAATGCAACGGCTAAAATGCAGAAAATGGCACGGCGATCTGGTTGCATGAACAGTCAACTGTCTTTTATTTTGGATTATGGATATAGCGCAAGCCTAGAGTATAGCGACAATGCTGGTCTTAGTATTTTTACGACAACATTATCAAAAGCAGATTGTGATGAAATACTAAAGCAGCCAGAAGAAAAAACATCTTCGGATATTTTTGAACAAAGTATCGAAGAACAAATTAGAGAATCTCTAGAGCCAGAATCTGGTTCTGATAATTAAAAAACTTCAGAAACACATTTCAGAGACATTTTTAATTCTGTCGTTGGTGTATTGAGTAGGCTTACGCCTGTATTGATATTGCCTGAGGCTGACAAATTTTCCATTTTTTTAGAATCATTAGCAACTTGGCCAATATTTTCATCAATGACAGGGTTTGTTCCATTAAGGTCACGAATTGATTCAAGGATGAAATCAAGGTTCGCTGTGATACTGGTATATTCTCCAAATTCTGAACAGTTGTAGACTTGATCGTGGGGACCCCTAGTCAGTCCTATGACAGTCAGATCATGGGTTTTATTGTAAACATATGCAGGTCCTCCTGAGTCTCCAAAACAAGCGCCTTTTTGATTTCTCTGATCAGTTATTAGATGGGTATTCCAATATTTGGAAAGTGTAACTGTCGTAGATTGCAGGCTGCTTGAATAAATAATAGGGTCGTCACTTGTTGCTCCCCAACCAGCTATTATTATCTCGGAATTTGTTGGAATTTCTCTTTCGGCTCCAATAAGTGCAGCTGGCTTAAATCCAGAGGGAATGCCTCCTTGGATTTTTACCACTGCGACGTCATTATAGGCCGTTAAGAACTGCCCGTTTTGATCTTGAACAGCTTCATAACCTGGGTGATAAATCCAGCTTATTGTCGAGCGTTCAAGGGATTCATTATAGGTTTTATATTCGTTTCCAAAATACACGATGACGTCGCTATCGTTCATTTCATAGGATTTTACACAATGAGCAGCTGTAAGAATGATGTCATTTGAAACAACGGTACCTGTGCAGTCTGCTTTAAATTTTCCATTTTTATAAAATCCAAGAGCCACCGTGGACTGTGCGATATCTGATTCTTGAGGGACTGTTTGCCCGCCAAGGATTGCACTGTCGGATTGATTCGACTTTGAACATGCAATGAATAAAAATGGCAGCAAAACTAATAGAACCAGACGTAAACACATAGACAATTCCTTTTTAAAGAATTTATTCAGTTGTATACCAAGATCTAATCTTGAGTTTCAGGAAGAAAATCAGAGAGAGATTGGCTGGCAGACAGAATAAAATCTAGGCTTTCTGGAACGCTTGTGATCTCAGCAAAGGCACGACAGTTTTTTGCAGCTTTATGGGCTCCGCGTGTTGCGCCGATAAGTATAAGCTTTCCGTCTCTTTCAATGTAAGCAGGACCTCCGGAGTCTCCTAGACAGATACCGCGGTCTTTAGTTTGATTCGTGATGATATGCGTATTCCAAATTTTATCGATATTGATAACAGCTTTTCTTAAAGCTTCTGTGCGCATTTGAAAAGCATCGTTTTTTAATCCAAAACCAGCAACAGTGATTTCGTCTCCGGCTTTAAACATTTCAGAGTTCGCTGCGATTTTAACTGGTTCAAAACCTTCTGGAGCTTCGCCTTTGATTTTAATAATTGCAATATCATGCAACTGAGAAATCAAAAGACCTGTTTCGTCATACACGGGTTCAATACTGGGAAATTCTACCCACGAGTCTAGCTGGCGAGTGTGTTCCATTTTTGTATAAGGCAAAACAACTCCAAAATATATAGCAGAAGTTTTTAAGTCTTTTGCAGAATGCAGGCAGTGTGCAGCCGTAAGAATAAGATTTTTTGAAATCAAAGTTCCAGAGCAATTAACTTCATAAAGTCCGTTGATAATAGGTTTATGTAGAAAAGCGACAGTAGATTTTGTAACTAAATCACTTCTTTCTGCTTGAACTCCTCCGATGATACCAACATTTTGTGTGATGTTGTTTTCAAAAGACGCTGTGGAGTTTTGATTTCCACAGCCAGTTAAGTAAATTGCAGCTACAAAAGTGATTAAAATCTTCAACATAAGCGCCTATTTGTTTTCTGACTTTGTCGACACAGTGGTCGCTTCGCCATTTTTATTAAGAGAAATATAGCGTGTTCTTGTTACACGCAAAGGGCCGAGCTGACTAATATCTTTTCCAGCCTCTTTCATTTTTTCTATTTCAAAAGGAACTAGTTGTTTTTTACTTTTGCGTTCTGGATGCATTTTAAGCTGATAAGCGCAGTCCTTAGAACATGTGTCTTTGGCGTATTCGATTTTCATACAGTCTTCGCAGACCAATGCATGTGTGTCGCAACGTTTGCATTCAACATCGACAGTAGACGGTTGGCCACAATGAGGGCACAGGCCAAACTTAGTTGTTGGTTTTAAATCTTGGCCAACGGCCACTCGGTGATCAAATACAAAACAATCGCCTTCGAATTGATCATTAGGATATTCTTTAAGATAATTTAAAATCCCACCCTCGAGTTGGAAAACATTGTCGTAACCTTGATTTTGTAGTTCCAAAATTCCTTTTTCACAGCGGATTCCGCCAGTGCAAAAAATTAACATTTTTTTGTCCTTAGGAATTCCTTGAGCTTCAATATATTCTGGAAAATCTGTGAATTTTTCAATATTAGGATTTAAGGCCCCTTTGAAGGTTCCAATTTTATACTCATACCAATTACGCGTATCTATCATCACCCAGTCTTTTTCTTCTTTAAGAACCTTGTTCCATTCTGACGGAGTTAAATGATGATTGATTCCTTCTGGAGGCATAATTCCAGGAATGCCTGTAGTAACGATTTCCTCACGAACTTTTACTTTAAATCTGCGGAACGGAGATTTGTCAGATTCAGAGTCTTTAAAGTTCACGTTTGTGACATTAAATAATTCACAAATAAATTGTTTCCAAGTCTCTAGAGTTTCTGTGTCTTTAGCGGCTACGGTAGAGTTAAAACCTTCAGTACCTAAAATAACAAGCCCACGAATACCGATTTCTTCAGCTTTTTCTTCGAGTTTTGTTTTTACTAGATCTGTATCTTCGATTTTAAGAAAACGATAATAGGCCGTAACATAATACTTGGTAGTATTTTCTAAAGACATGGGGTCCACCTTAGCGTCCAGCACAGGCTCCAAACCTGTGGATAGGCTCGGCTCCAAACCGAGGGGATTAAAAGTATGTGACGGGTTATAGAATTTTTTTGAAAAATTCGCAAGGCAGATGGTTTTTTATTTTTAGAATTCCACCCTCATTTGAAGGTTTTTCCATTCAGGCTTAGTTTTGCAGATACTCCAAAGGAATTTGCACAAACGTTGGAGCTTGAGCCTCTAGTTCTTTGCTGCCATCGAGTATAAAGTTTTTATGGAAGCCTACGCTCGTGAATTCTCCAAATCCTTGGCAGTTGGGATA
>JBHIVS010000067.1:0-11047 GCA_041987885.1 Pseudobdellovibrionaceae bacterium
CGTTGAATTGTTCAAAGCTACCGATACCTTCGATGGCGAAGGAGTCTGCAAAAATATAATCGTAGAAACCACCGACATTAAATCCAGAGCCGGACATTTTACTACTGGCAGTCGTTGTCATATTGTTCATTTGCAAACCAGCAAGGAGTCCGTAGGAGTCTCTGAGAGTTTTATGAATACCAAAGCTTTTGTTGCCCTTAGAGGCCTCGAAGGCCTTTGAGTAGTCTGGGGAGGAGCTTTGCTTTTTGGCGGTAGAATCAGGCGCTGAGCGCTTTTTAGGGGCGGCTGAACTGTCAGAGGCTGACTTTGCTAAAATAGAGCCGCCTTTGAATGCGCGACCTTTAACAATTTCGACCATGGCTTTGTTGTTTTTAATTTGAACAACCTTTAGTAATCCTGTTTTTTTTCCTGATTCTGGATTTGTTGCATACAGAGAATCACCTACCTGAACTTGATCTCCTTCAAGGTTGATGATGGCTTTGTTTTCTTTGACGGCAGCAATTGTGGCGGCATAACTGGTTGAGCATAGGGCGGAGGCTAGAAGTGTGCTTATAATGATTTTTGGTGCAAAGTTCACAAATAGTCCCTTTATTATTCTATAAGCATTAAAGTCGCTTCAAGATCTTTAATGACGTCTTCTTGATATTGTTGCCATTGAAATTCGTTATCGAAGGAATAGGTGCAATGTCTGATTTTTTGTTCGATTTTTTGAAACGATTTAATAATAACTTTTGAGTCCTTTGTGGTCTTCCAAAGTTCTAAATCTTCGTCAGATAAAATAAGCTCGTAATTAGATGCGGGGAATTCCTCCAGTATCCAAGATTCGAGTTTGCCAATCATACGGCATGATTCGCTGTTCGATTTTAATGATGCACCATTGGCCTCAGTGGAAGCTTTAGAGGAAACAAAAGATTGAGTTTGAGTTGTATAGTCTTTTTCAAAACTTTTGCGGTCAGCTGAACGATAGGGTGTGCAGCCGACAAGGATAAGACATAAAAGAATAAAATTCTTCAGTGATTTCATACCCTTTAATTATGAATTGAGAGAGAGCAAAAAAAAAGCCCTGATTAAAATCAGGGCTTAAGACTTGTAACATAATTTCTCAAATGTAATTCGAGATTTTTCTAAACTAAATTAGAATGGAATTTCGTCGTTTGAATCAAAGCTTGGTTCAGGTCCGAAATCTTGGAAGTTGAAATCATCATTGCCACCCATAGAGTTATTTGATGATCTTTCTGCGCCAGCTGCACCAAGGAATTGAACCGTGCTTGCTACGATTTCTGTAGCATAACGTTTTTGTCCTTGTTGGTCTTCCCATTGGCGAGTTTGTAGCTTCCCTTCAACATAAACTTGGCGACCTTTGCTAAGGTGTTTGCCACAAATTTCTGCAAGTTTTCCCCAAACAGTAATACGGTGCCATTCAGTACGTTCTTGTTTTTGACCGTCTTTAACCCATGATTCACTTGTCGCTACATTAAGACGAGCAACAGTGCTTCCGCTTCCGATAGCTTTAACTTCAGGATCAGCACCCAAACGACCAACAAGAATCACTTTATTTACACCAGACATATTCCCTCCACTATTTACAGTTATACTTTTTTGGACAGATTCAAGACGAAGTCAATAACGGACTTCTGACTCAAAAATGAATAAAGGGGAGGTGTTCAATATTTGAGCAAAGACCCGCTGTAAACCAAGATAGGAGCGGGTCATAAATGGGACGAAGAACGAATTAATGCATTGAGTTGATACTAGGGCCTGCAGAGAGACTTTGAGCGCTGACTTTAAATTTAAAGTGGGCTCCGCCAGGGATGTCTTTTTTGTATCCATCAAGGAAGGTCAAAAATAAGTTGGCCTTGTCTTGAAAAGACTTTTTAGCTTTTAAATCAATCTCCAAATTATAGGCGCTGAACTGCGGAACTACTCGAGAGGGGCCAATTCGGATTAGGTTCATACCAATACGGCCTTTAATAGTTCCATAGAGCTCATCATTCGGTTTCCCGATAGTTGCGCTGTCGATGATCAGCGTTCCGTCAGCAAGTCGCCCCTTAAGGCTTAGAGTCGTTAATTTTAGTTCAGGCGTTGGTAATTGACCAAAACTACCTAAATTGACATTTGCTGGAGGAATCTCCAAGCTGCTAACCTCAAGATTCACATCAGCATCAGGCTGTTCACTCAGTGCTAAATCTGTTTCGATAGTTGCGCTTGTATTCAGTTTGCCTTTAAGAGCTAGGGGGAGATTGGCAATGTCTTTGATTTTAGTCAGGGACAAGCTATTTGCATTGATCACAATTTTTAAGCGGTCAGGATTTTTTTCTGTGGCTGGAGCTTTTGAGGTGGAAACCTCAATAGTTCCTCCAAGAATTCCAGACGCTGTTATATCCCCATAAGGTTTTTTCTGGATGATCCCACGAGCTGAAGGAGCCGCGACAATACTTTCGGCAGTAAGTGCTGGAGTTGTTTGAGTCTCTACGTAGACATTATCCAACTGAACTCCTGGTTGCGGAACAATGCTTACTTTCAAACTATCAAACTGCAAAAAAACGGTATTGTTGGTTTGTTCTGAAATTTTTGTAGAGATAAGATCTGTCAAATCGCTAAAGGGAAATATAATGAAAGCAAAAATAAGAGCTGCAATAAAAGTTAACCCTGAGAACTTCAGGAATAATTTTAAATAACTTTTAACGGCTGTATTGTCGATTCTAGCCATTAACGTCCTCGTCTCTTGCCTAAATCTTCAGGCTCTGCAACAGGTGCTTCGGGAACAGCTAACGCGATTAATTTAAATGTCACATCATAATAACGAGCATCTTCGTTATTGGCAGTCATAACCATGTCTTTAAGTTTCACACTTTGACTGCTTGATTGTATTTTATAACCTAAATCTAAAATTTGATTTAAATTTAATTTAGCCAGTTGAACCTCAAGTGCTCCAGCTGCAAGTTGATTAGGAATTAAGCTAGAACTAGCGGCAGCCTGACTTACTGCTCGAACTTGTTCTGGCAATAAATTAGCCTGTTGAATATATCCTCGAATGTCTGACTCAAGACTGCTAATGCTTGGTGCTGTAGGAATGTTTGGAACGGTGGAAGAGTCTCTGGCTACTTTTAAAAGTTCACGAATAGTCATTCGTTTACCTTCAAATTCAACTACGCGATCGCCGGATTCGCTGAGGCGACCAAAAGGAACTGATAGTATCACCGCACTCACTAGGGCAGCACTACCGATGATAGATAGTTTTTGTTGTGTCGGAGTTAAATTTTCATAAAAATCACGTAGTTTGTTGTAGGTATCACTTTCTTGGAAATTGTTCCAAGATTCTTGGGCACTTGTGGTTATTTTTTCTTTTAAGTCACTAAGAGCACTCATTTAGTCACCTTTTCGATATTACGATCAACTTCGAAATTTAAAACGAAAGAAGTTTTCCCTGGTAAAGCACGTACGCTAGTGGCACTTCCCAATGAAACTTGGCCATTAATAGCGATATTTGCCAAAGACTTTTGTAAAAGCCCTAGTTCTTGTTGGTTCTTTACGTATCCGCTCAATTGGACTTTGCTATCCGTGATACTCAGTTTTGTGACATCCATTCCTAAGCTATTTCTTGGTGGAATGGCTTCAGATATTTTTTTGGTAATATCTAACGGAGAATTCATGCTGACGATGCTATTTAAGCGTTTTAAATCGGCAGCTCTTTTTTTGTTTTCTAAAATATATTTTTTAATACCGCTCTCTGTGGCTCTTTTTCCACTCAAGCCCGCAACGGCTTTGGCTTGCGATTTTAAAATATCTTGGGATTGATCCACAAGATTTGTAGCTACTGAATTTCTAACAGAACTATAAATCATCAGAGCGACTAACAGAGCTCCCGCATATTTAGCTGTTGTTCCCCATTGATCAACAAACTGTTGAAGTTGATTATTCTGTTTTGCGAATTCGCCTCTTTGAAAGTTAATAGGAGGATTTTTAGGTTTTTTAAAGGCTTCGAATGCCAAACCTAGGGCGACACCAATTTTTGCTCCATTAACAGGGTTTCTATCTACAGAGACGTGAGGGATATTGTCTAGGGGAGAAACTTTGTTAACTGGAATTTCTAGGAGTTGAGTCAAAAAAGGCGCGATATTTTTAACAAGTGAAAGTCCACCAGTTAAGCCCATGGAATCAATGTGAGCATTGAATTCACTTTTTATTTCCAGAATTTGTAATTGTAAATCACGACACATCTCGCGGACGCTAGATGCAATCGTTTCAGAGAAAGTAACTTGATCAAAAGTTGCGCCCTGTTTATTTGTCAGGATGAAAGCTTTTGTTTGAAGTTCTTTCATCGCATCTAAAAAAGGAATTTCATATTTCGCAGCGATTGCTTGAGCAATATTTTTACCACCCCAAGAAATTGAGCTAACATGGATCAAAGATTTACCTTCAAAAACACACACCAAAGTTCTGGAGTGCCCCATGTGCAAATTGATGCTTAGGTGTCGGGTAGGAGTCATTCCTTCGATTTCAAAGCTAGGTGCTTGAATTGTCGGAGGAGGATTCATCCAATCTTCATATGAATTTGCGTAGGCTGTTCCTTCACATGAAATAAGATAAGGATCCATCGCAGAATCCTTAGCTCTTTGAATCGCATTTTGAACGTGAACATGAGGAGCCGCACAAGCTAGAACCTCTGCGCCGGCACCAAGGTAACGGATAACTTTTGCATCGAATATTGCATTGTCACTGGAAAAAGGAATGTCTTCTTCAAGTTCAAAAGGCAAGCTTCTTGATATTTTTAAACGATCGTTAAAGGGAAAAAATTTATTTCTCATGGCCACACGGCTTTGAGAAAGTGAAAATACAAAACGAGTTTGAGAGTGATCGTATTGAGAAGATAAATCCCTAAGGAATTCAAGAATTTCAATTTCCTGATCGTGATCAGGGGAAACTCCCAAAGGTTGCTCGATAAATCGAGACACATAGTACCCTTTGGAACTTGCTTGGACTTCTACGATTTTGATGCTGCTAGAGCCGATGTCGATACCTATAGATTTCAAAGCGTTCCTCCATGAACTGGCTTTAGTCCAAGTTTATTAGACGAACGCTCTGAAGTATAGCCCTAAGTGAAAGATAGGGCTGCCAATTGGTCGAGTTTAATCTATTTTTCTAGCCACTGAATAATTTGAGGAGGACCCTTGCTGATTTCAGTTTCTTGGGTGGCGGCCGTGGGATTTGATGGTTGGTCTTCTGGAGGTGGTTTTTCTGCTGAATCTGCTGGTGGAGGTTTTGTTGCGTCTTTGAATTTTTTTACCAACTCAGACTTTTGTACGGTGACAACAGTGATTTCACGAGTAGCTCCGGCGAACTCCCCAGAAGCGATAATTTTAAAACTCATGGGACTGTCACATACCAGAGGGATTTTGGCAGGATCACCCTCTTGGCGTAAGCCTTTGCTTTGAGCATAGGACCAAAAGTCAGTGCTGCCGCCTTCTTTATCACATTTAAAAGGACCGCCTTCATTTTCGTCGTCACGGCGTTTGATTAAATCCGCTACGATTTCTTTGGTCATGCCAGGATCAAGTCCCAAAAGAACTTCGGCAGTTGCTAGGTTTGGATTAATGCCCTTCGGACCGGCAACATTCACTGAGGATTCTAGGATGTCGAAAAAATCCTCATTCATACCAGGGATCAGTTTTAATTCTCCAACAGTGCGTAGAGATCTATTCGGAGGATAGTAGTTTGCTCCGTCTTCGTTCAAATCTGAAAAAGCAGAGCGCTTGTCGCCCCCATTTAATGACATGTTTTTTCCGGATTGAAAGTCAGCAATACGATTTATTAATTCTTCAAAATTAGTTTGTCCGTATTTTCTGGAAAAATTTTCATCAGAATTAATTTTCTGTTTAAAAATATTGATCAGTTGTTCTTTGGTTTGTTCAACCAGTTTTTCACTTGGAGAAGCAAGATTGGTTAAGTCAATTTTGGACCCTTGATCTTCGATTGTAATGAAATAACTTGCATCCATTAAAGATTCTTTAACAGCATCTTGAAATGAACTTTTGTCGACAGCATTTAGTTCATCAGGAATAGGTAAGGGCCATGCAAAAGGGAATTTCCATATTTGATCAAGCATGCTTGTGTCTTCTAGGTTTTTACCTAGTTTTGCTTTGGCTTGTTCATATATTTTCACTCTTAAAAGACTTAATTTGATTCCTGATTTAGCCGCATAGTAGGCCTTAGTTCGATTTAGATTTTGTGCATTTACCAAATATTCAACGCTGGAATCGTAGGAAACTTCCATTGCGATCCACATTATAATCATAATACAAGTAATAGCGACCATCAGAGCGACGCCACGTTTATTTGAAATTGATTTTTGTGCCGCCCAAACGGTGCGACTATTGCTGATTATTTGTCGGAGTCTCATTTGTCGTTTTCTCTATATTGTTAGGGAAATGAATAGGGATGATGAGCTGCATAGAGTATTTTTTATTTCTTGTTTTGTCTTTTTTCTCGACAGTGACGGAAAGTTCAACGGCTTGAGGAAATTGTCCCTTTGTATTTCCATCTCCTTGGGCATCAGTTCTCCAACTACTGACCCAGTCTTGCTTTCCTTTACCGATGTAGCGCAGTTTAAATTCTGTTACGTTTTCTAGGAGAACTTGTTCTTTGCCACCTTTAGTTACGTCGCTGTCAACAATAGAAGCCTGACGGCGCCATATACATTTTGAGCTGCCTTGGCCTTCTTGAAGGCTACGGCAATCGCGAAGACTGTAGCCAACTTCAATAAAGTCTGCCTGTTTTGTATTTCTAACCATATTGGCATTATTCGTAGTTACAAAATCAAGTCGATCAGCTTCACCCACAAAATGTGTCTCAGGGCTCTGGCGGGGAGCTTCGCGAGATTGTAGATATTTTTGCATTTCTTGTTCTGTTTTATAGACACTTTCGATCACTTGCATTTCTAGATCGTTATAGTGATAGGCTAAATTAATATCTCTTTCGATTAACTTTACTCCGTCTCTCATTCGCGAAACATCATCAATTTGACCTTGAAGTTTTACTTTAGATTTTACAGCCTGCTGGATAGATTGCGCCGTGATAACAGTAAGAGTCGATAAAATAAAAATCACGATCATCAACTCAATCAAAGTGAAACCTTCGTGGTTGTTGATTTTTTTGTTTTGGAGTGCTTTTAAGAGGAATCTCATCTTAAAAGCCTATTGCTGGCAGCTCTTTGTCGTAATCGACAAAGTATTGAGTGGCGCTGTATTCTAGAGGTTTTTTTGCGCCTTTATAGATAATTGTAACTTTAACTTCTTTGATGGTTTTCCCTAAATGCTCTGTCAAGCCCTTCATAATTTTTAAAGACATTTCGTCGACTCCACCTTCTTGGGAATAAAGGGTGGCGGAAATGTCGGGAACGGTAAATTCTTTCGATTCCATTTTCCAAGAATACTGCGGATATTCGGATCCAAAATCATCTTCGGATTCTTCGGGAATTGAGTCGAGGGGTTTGCCTTCATACTCAATTTCGACCTCTGTCATTTTTCTTTCAAGGAGAGCGGAAATTTCGGTAGTGAGTTGTGTTTTTTTAATGCGCATAAAACTGCCACTCCAAGAATTTGCTAAAAGCATGATTCCTGAAGACAGAATAACCATCGCCATGACAGTTTCGATAAGTGTAAAGCCGTTTTTTTTCACCGCTCAATGTCCTTTAACGTTGTCGCTTTTTCTATGATATCAGCTTGACCCGTTAAAGGATTAAAAACAAGTGTCCAGGTTAAATTTTTGCCATCGGTTATCTGTAGTGCCGATGCTTCAACAAATCCTTGAGGGAAAAAGTGAATATAGGCAATTCCTGTGGAAATAGGGGCCGTCATATTAGCTGTTTCGACGGATTCAAACTTTAAACCACTTTCTAGTTTTTGTTCTTTTTTTGTAAGTGATTTGTCCATTTGATAGGGAGATGGGGGAGCATCTTCCTTTTCGAAGCTAGATCTCTCTTTGTAGGCTTCAGGATCTACTTTAAGAGGGCCAGAGCCTCTTTCAACCCAATATTCATTCGCATCGCCATCAAACTTAATGGCTAAACGGTATGTTGAGTTATTGAGTCTTGCTTTTGTTCTAGTTTCTTTCGCTAGAACCATGATTTTTCGAGCTTGAGATTTGATGTTGACGTTTTTTTTGAAAAGTCGAGGGGCTCCGAGGGCCATGATGCCAGCTAAAATAGCCAGTACAATCATGACCTCTATAAGAGTGAAGCCCCTATTCGAACGCATGAACTACTCTTCGTCTAAAGAGATATCTTTGTTGTAACCAGAGCCACCTTCTTTACCATCTTTACCATAAGATTTAAGAGTGTACTCAGAGCCATTTAATTCATAAACAATGTCGCTATTGAATGGATCTTTTAGTTTCTTTTTATAATAAGCTTCAGGGCCCCAGTTAGAACAATTTGGATCGTTCTTTGTTAAGCCTTCAAGTGACTCTGGATATTTACCGCAATCAGTATAATAAGCAGTTAAAGCTTGATCGATTTGAGTTAATTGAATTTTTGCTTCTTTGGCTTTCGACTTATCAAGTGATCCTGTGATAGTTGGTAACAAAAGTGCAGAGATTGCACCGATGATTGCTAAAACGATCATGATCTCGATGAGAGTCATACCTTTTCTATTCTTGAGTAGAAACATTAAGTACTCCTTTTTTACCACTCAGAGCCTAACAAGAATTTATTCAGAGGTAAAGAGACTAGACGATATTAATCACTTAAATGCGACGATATGTTAGAATATAAAAGTGATCTTGCTTCTTTTTTTATTGTGACTATCTTTTGAATTCATTTTTTAAAAGTAAAAAGGCTAGGAATAAGCTCTACTTATATACAGGTCATAAAGAAGTAGTTGATGTTGTTGATAATTAAAAAAGGAGAGCAGGTGCGCTCTCCTTTTGGATTTTTTAAGTTTCTTAAAATTACCCTGCGATATTTGACATCTCGAACATTGGAACCATGACTGCCATTACGATCATTCCAATTGCGGCCCCCATTAAAACTGTTACGATCGGACCCATAAGCGAAGTCAGAGATTCGAGTTTGTTTTTAACTTGAAAATCATAGGCATCGGAAACTTGGCTTAACATATTTTCAAGCTCTCCGGTTTTTTCTCCAATATTGACCATGTGGATCACGATGGGTGGGAACTGGCCGGATCTCTTTAATGGGGCAGCGATAGATTCCCCTTCTGAGATATTATTTCTAGCATCGTCGATAGCCAGAGCTAGCACATGATTGTCGACGACATTTCTAACAATGGTGAGTGCGGGAAGCATTGGAACGCCACCATTTAACAAGGTAGCCAATGTTCTAGTAAATCGAGAAACGGCAATCATTCTAACTGTTGGTCCAACCAAGGGTAGTTTTAAGGAAATTGTATCCCATTGTGCTCTACCTGCCGGAGTTTTTTTCCAGTTTGAAAATGCTAAAAAAGAAATAACCATCAAACCAACGATAGGCATCCAATAGTTTACTGTGAACTGAGACATGTCGATAATGGCGACTGTGTACCAAGGTAATTCTAGGTTTGGTGCGGATTCAAACACGGTCACCATTTTCGGAATTAGAAATACAAAAAGAAAACCTAGAAGCGCAAATGTCACGACCAGCATGATTATCGGATAAGTCATGGCACTTGAAACTTTAGCTCTTAAATCGGCTTGAGCTTCAGTGAATTCGGCAAGTCTTAGTAAAATGACATCCAAACTTCCTGACATTTCCCCGGCCTCAACCATAGAAACGTAAATTGTATTAAAAATATTTGGATATTTAAGCATGGCTTTGTGAAGAGTGGACCCTTCGTTAACCATATTTTTGCAGTCTGCCAAGGCCTCTGAAAGTACAGGGTTTTCAACTTGTTCAGAAACAGCTGTCAGAGCATCAACCAAAGGAATATTCGCTCGGATCAGAGTTGCTAATTGGCGAGTCATTAATGACAGATCTTTTACTCCGACCTTTTTTGTACGGCGTGGACCTGATTTCTTTTTGGGATCGACTTTCTTTTTATCTTTGATGTCGATCACGTAGATATTATCTTTTTTTAATTTAGAGCGGGCAGCGCGAAGATTTTCCGCGTCTACGATGCCTTTAACATTTTTTCCGTCTCTAGAAAGTCCTTTGTATTCAAATATAGGCATCGTCGTTTACCTTTAAATATCCAGCTGTGTATTGGACGTTAATTCTTCAATTGTTGTGATACCAGCTAAAACCTTTTGAACACCATGATCACGGAATGTTTTCATTCCTTGATTTACAGCCAGTCGTTTGATCGAATTACCGTCTTTTCTTTGCATGATCAAAGAACGGATTTCATCATTTACAACTAATAATTCGCTGATTGTTGTACGTCCAGAATAGCCTTTTTGAGAGCAATGATTGCAACCCATGGCTTTGCAAATATTGGCCTTTTGAGCCTCTGCGCGAGTGACTCCTAATAATTGCAAGTCAAAATCCGAAGCTTCGTGGGGTTGTTTGCAATGAGGACATAGAACCCTGATTAGACGTTGAGCAACAACACCCATAATCGAAGTAGCTATTAGGAAAGGCTCAACACCGAAGTCAATCAGACGGGGAAAGGAACCGGCAGAGTCATTTGTATGCAGAGTAGATAAAACCAAGTGACCTGTTAAAGAGGCTTGAATTGCAAGTTCCGCAGTTTCAAGGTCACGAATCTCTCCGACCATGATGATGTCAGGGTCTTGACGAAGAAATGATCTTAATCCCGCAGCGAAAGTCAGTCCAATTTTTGAATTTACTTGAACCTGTCCAATTCCGTGGATGCGTTGCTCGACAGGGTCTTCGACTGTTAAAATGTTCACATCGGGTTGGTTTAGCTTCGTCAAGGAGCCATATAGAGTCGTGGACTTACCAGATCCCGTTGGACCGGTTACTAGTAAAATTCCATAGGATCTAGATAGTAAATCATCTAAGGCAGCGAGATTTTCTTGAGAAAATCCTAAAGCACTGAGTTCTTTGACGACGGAGCTTCTATCTTGAATACGCATAACCAGTCGCTCTCCA
>JBHIVS010000068.1:0-10930 GCA_041987885.1 Pseudobdellovibrionaceae bacterium
TAGGCATAATTTATACCTGAAGTTGACTCTTCTGTTGCTGATTCTTCTATTCACCCTAGACTTTAAGAGCAAAAATGAAAGATTAAGAAATCAAACACCCTCGAGAAATAAGAAATAAAGATCTTCCGCGGAGGCCCGAGTCCAAGGCGAACGTCCTGCAAAAATAAGATAAATGAGCAAATCGGAAAAAATGAAGAAGTGATCCAAATTCAGGAAGCTTTAGCTGATTTTTTTACCTATACCTTAAGCCCTGACAATTGCTTTGGAGAGAATTTTTATAAAGATCAGCCTTGCATTAGAAACTACGAAAATAGTCTTTTGATTTCTCTATCTGACAGCCCACATCTTAAAGGCAGTGCTCTGACAAAGTATCTAATTAAAAACTCTGTCAGCTTTAATGATATTTCTTTATTCTTAAAAAATTCGGAATTTACGGGGTTCAATTTAAACAGTCTAAAATCTTTATCTCAAGGCTTAAAGGCAGATATTGATCAAGATCTCTCTTACGTTCTTCAGGACAGCGTTTTAGATTATAAGTATTCTGTAAGCCGTAAATACTGGATTAATGAAGGTCAGTCCTTAGATTTAATCTTCAATCCCAACAAAGAGCTTTTAACCCAGTATCCGGATTTAAAAATTTCGTGGTCGTCGAAGGAGGGGGTAACTCCTTTATTTTTTCAGATCACGGGGGATGATTTTAAGTTTAAAATATCTCCTCTGCAAAATGCCAAACCTGAAAAAATCATTGCGACTCTAAAAAATGGAACACAGATTCTAGGGTATCGGGCTTACTATTTTGGAATGAGATATTCTAAAAAATAATTTTAATAAAAAATGATCCAGAGAATTTAATTTCATCTGAGTTGATTCGCAAATGCGTATCGAACACTCTGGTAAGAAAATAAGATTTTGTAAGGTAAATGATCATTCTAAAGTTTTACGATGTAAAGACAGACCTAACTTCATTAGATTAAAAGTAATTTTCCAATCGTGCATTTAGTTTACATAATGTAATCATCGTCTACAGATTTACGGACAAATATGAGACAGTTCTAAGTCTCTATTCTTAAAAGACAATATCTTCTAGCTAGTTAACTTTTCGGCATAAGCGTTGCTCTTAATAATTTTTGTTAAATCAAAAGTCTTGATTAGAAGGTGGGAATTATGACTTTACTTATCAATAAATTTAAAGCGATGGGTCGGAATCATAAGATCATCACAATAGAACTCATAACTTTAGGTTTTATCGCCATAGCGCTAATAGCCGTGGATAATATCAGGCACTCCCCTAGCAAACAAACGATTCCACAGGCTATCGTAAAGCCGCTACAAGCTCCTAAGGCAATCGCGCACAATCATCAGAAAGTAAAATCTGCTAAAGAAAAGCCACGCGAAGTGGCCAAAATCTCTAAGGCTAATTCACAAAAACGTGTTGTTGCATCTGCCAATCCAAAAGCAAAGAAACAACAAAAAACTAAATCAGGAAAAAGCTCCCAAGGAAACTCCAAATCTGAATATAAAAAGCGCTCTTAATAAGAGCGCTTTTTATACATCCAGAAATTAGTATTTTTAAAGTTACTTATTCCAAAACTAGTTTTTCAAAATCATTTATTTTCTTATTAATAACGGCGATCGATTTCTTCCAAAAGTCTGGGTGACGAATATCTTCGCCCAGATGTTTTTGGATAAGATCTTCGGCTGACATACGGCCGGTGTCTCTGAGTATATTAATATACGTCTTCATAAAGTCCTTACCTAGCTCCTGACGGCGGGCATAGATACTCATGCTAAATAGATAACCAAATGTATATGGATAATTATAAAAACTAATCCCAGACATCGCAAAATGCAGCTTGGTAGCCCAGAACATTTTGTCATTACTAGACAGAGTTGAACCATACCATTTAGTCCAAGCCTCATCCGTTAACTGAATAAGCTCTTCAGAACTTAAAGATCTTTGGGCTCTTTTTTCATAAAAATTCTTTTCGAATTCAAAACGCGCAGGAATATTCAATAAAAAGCCCGCAGCACTTTCGATTTCTCCCCAAGCAAATTCGATTTTTTCTTCGCGACTTTGGGCTTTTTCCAATAAAACATCATGTAATAATGTTTCTGAAAAAATGCTGGCTGTTTCTGCTAAAGTCATAGGATATCTAGTTTGTGAACGAGGCATATCCCGCATAACCCAAGAGTGATATGCATGTCCCAATTCATGGGCCAAGGTTGATATATCACTATTAGACCCCATATAAGTCATAAAGACCCTAGGCTCGCGATTTTTTTGGAATCCTGTGCAGTAGGCCCCGTTTCTTTTATTGGGCAATACGCGGGCTTCAATCCAACGTTTATCATCCATCATCGCCACAAACTCTGCCATTCCAGAATCTGCTTGCGCAAAGGCCTGCTTGATCATCGACAGACCTTCTTCATAGCTACGTGCCTTTTTAGACGCCGAAATCGGGCTTTGAGCTAACAAATCCCAAGGGTCCAGTGCTTTTTTACCAATCAGCTTTGCCATCACAAGAGGAGCTTTACGAGACTGCTCTACGTTGTCATAACAAGCAGACAACATAGCATCCAATGTCTCTTTACTGATTCGGCTATAAAACAAAGACTGATCTAGATAGCTCACTGGTTTTGAGTGAGAACGTTTTTTATTTTCCTCATGTCTCCAGCCAGCCAAAGAATTAAGAATTGCGGCGGCTGTTTCTTTATGAGTCGTCCAAGCTTCTTGAATAGAAGTCCAAGCAACACGACGTGTATCTTCGTCTTGGCTACGAATAAGAGCTGCTGCTTGAGCCAACCCCACAGTTTCAGTACGATCGGAATACTTAAGTTCACAGCGCATAGAACCGCTGAGTTTGCCGTATAGATCCCCCCAAGCATGAAGGCCAGGATTTGAGATCGCTTTTAGCAATGATTCTTCAGCATCTGTTAAGATAAAATCTTTTAAGCTTCTGCTTTCTGACCAAAGAAATTCACTGTCTGCAAGTTCAGGGTTTTCTAAGATTTTTTTAAAGACATCTTCAGAGCAGGTTTTCATATAGCTATTCACTGGAACCAAGACCTGAGAAATACGCGACTGAAGATTGCTAAGTTCTGATTTTTTGGCCTGAGCCTCATTCAATGAGCTATCAACAGAAAGATGACACATTAAATAGGTCGACATATTAGCAAGTAAAACTTGAGCTTTTTCAGATTGGATTAAAATATTTTGAACAATACTTAATTGATTCTGAAAAGGAGAAACTAAGGATTTAATGTCTTTTTCAATTTGATCAATCATCGACTTAACTAAATCAAATTCATTTTTAAATTCAGGAGAATTATAAGATGAATATTCCGAATCAATATTCCACGCCATTTTTTCCATATACTTTGTCTCCTTAAAAAAACCGAACAATCAACGGTAACAATCATTAAAAACTAATAGTTGGCCATCTTATATACACAAGCATGTTTCATCAAAAATATTACTTTATGTCGAACAAACTCATCGAAGTAAAAAATAAATGATTATAAGTAGATATCAAGAGATTAATCATTTCATCAGTTTATTTGATGAAATTTTATTCATTGTTCATTCTTTCTGCATATCAAAACGATCTTATTTCGTCTCTTACTGAGAGAAAAAGTACCAGCATTCGTTTATTTAGAGAAAGGCTTTAGATTTTATTATGACGTGGGAGCTTTAGAGGAGGTACACTCTTTGCTTTATAATTAAAGTGAGAAGCTTAGAGAACTGAAGAACTTTATCAGATCGGCTAAGTACAAATTGCCTTCGCTCAAAACACCAGAGGTATGGGATCTCTGGTGTTTCAATTTTGGCGCTAGGATTTTTATACTTAAACTTTGATATTTAATTACTGCATCTAAATTACTGTATTTTAAACTACTGACAAGTAAGATTGAATTTTTCAGCCCAACCAAAAAGTCCATCACCAATATACTGAAAACTATAAAGACTATAATTTACAATGACGCTGTTATTGTAAAACAAAACTGTTGTTTGTTCTAAATCTGCATAATCTGGATAAAGTTCAAAAATGAATTTATCTGCGTGAACTGAAATTGCCTTTGCCGCTTCAATTCTTGTTGTCACAAGCTCAGAATCATAAGCTTTACCATCAGCACCTTCACACGCCAAATTAGCTAACTGAATGGCAGAAATAGCCATTTGTTGTTTTTCAGCTAAAATATTTGTCTTTGCAAAGACGACCGAACTGAAAAAGAACATAACAATTATCACAGCACAATATTTCATTGATTCCCCTCAATAAATTTCCGAGGGGTGATATATCAGAATTTAAAAGAAACAAAAACAAGAATTTATAAATAATTGAAATAAAAAAGGGGGCCTAGAAAAGCCCCCTTAGTAAACTACATACACTTAAACTTCATTTCCACAGCATACCCCTTACCAAGAACTGTGTCGGCAACGGCTCCACCAAGACCAACAACTCCTCCAGCAGAAGACTCTTTTTTACCACCCATTACATAGGTAGTCCCACCAAGAACCTTGGCTACTTTAGAGGCGGTTTTAGCATTTTTATAAGTTTGCTCATCCATATCCCCTTGATATTTAGAGCCTTCTTCGACAAATGCCGCAGACAGATTTCTTTGTTTACAGAAGTGGTTTGCCTGAGCAATAGCATCACGAGCGCCTTGATCCTTGTCATCAGTATTGATAACTACGCGGTGGATACCATCTGCACCCGCGCGAACATCCCTATGGTGAGCACAGGCTCCAACCAAAAGAGACATGAAAGAAATGAGACCTAAACGAGTGTATAAATGATTCATTCTTAAAATTCCTTATCTGTAAAAAACGATAGCTGATTAAATAAATCCCTTGGAGTCCAGTAAATAGAGTTGGACTAAAAATGAGCCTAAGGCATGGATGAGCTAAACATTGCAATGACTTGGGCCTCTGTCATTTTCTCCGTACTATTGGCAAACTCATAATTAGAAGGCTTAGAATCAATGTAGATCTCGGTCTCAAACTTAAAGTTATCCATGTCTTTAAATAGCCCTACGCCGAAGTTATAAAAATGAGTGTTCTTTAAATGATAAAACAAGTGAGTCCCGCAGTTTTTACAAAAGCCTCGTTCTGCCCAATCGCTTGAGCTATAGAGCTGAATAAACTCTTCCCCAGTCATGGAAATCTTTTCACCCCCAGAGACAGTAAGGTTCGGCCCACCACCCCACTTGCGGCACATACCACAATGACAGGCATCAAAAACTTCTTTTTCAGGGTGAATTGAAATAGTGACTTTGCCACATAAACAAGATCCATTTTTAGTTTTTCCCATCTTTTGCCTCCGTTATCATTCAAAGCCTAAGGCAAATTAGCGAAGCACTCAAGAAAATGGTCTGTTTTCTTAATATTTTTGAAAATAGAGGCTTTTATAAAAAGGTCTAGATTTTACCTTTAGTATTATGTTCTAAACAGTTATTTAATAAAAAAACCTGACTTTCAAGCACCTTGTCTCAACAATATTTAAATGAATCATCTATTTAAAAAATTATTCTTTGTTTTTTCAATGTTGTTTTCCCTACAAGCTGGCGCATTTTTCATGGATCAAAATAATGATCAAAGTGAAACTCTGCAAGCCCCACTAAGTCCCGCTGATTGCCCAAACTCTTACGAACGCAAACAAGGATATTCTGTTCAGAGACTTTTAGGTCGTAATGGAGCTAATTGCATCATCCATGTCAGCCCGACTGATTATAGTATGATTTACCGAAGTTTTGTTTTTACTTCTGAGGGTGAGTTTTTGGTTTTCAACTCCTATGGGACTGGGAACCAAGCGCAAACCACAGGAGCTCGAGTTTATTTTACCTTTCCTAGAGTTCAAGCGGCTCCCACTTATACTTGGAATGAAGAACTCAATGAGTTAAAGATAACAACGGTCTCTGGGAATGTAGTGACTTTTAATTATAAGAATTCCATCTTAAAGTCTTTCTCTGATGCTGAGTTAACAATATCTCCAGAAATTAACCCTCACAATAAAGGGGGTGTAGAGCTTTCTTTAAAGGAAGGTTTAATTTTAGATGCAGGCTTTAAGCGAGGTGGTTCGCCTATTTCCAACTCTAAAAACTCTTCATCCTTTGTTTTAAAAGGAAAGAAATGTAGCTTTCAAAATAACCAGCTATTTAAATATACTGAGTCAGGTGATTCTATTTTTAAATTCGATGATGAGTGGCTCTGGCCATTTCTTCAAGAAAGATGCCCTCACTTGGGCATTTAATTTCTTTGGATATTCCTTAGACACTTTAGACAATCCCTATGTAATTATCACAAAAAAATACCCTAGAAACCTTTTTATCTCTAGATGAGTAGGGCATATCTTTTGCTCCGCTACCTCTTTGAAATAAAAAATGAAAGTGGTGTTTTATGTTTAAGTACGTATTGGCAACGATAGCCCTAGTGGCTTGCTCGTCTTCTTTGGCCTCAGTAAAAAAATGTTCTGAACTTCCTAGTCCTGGATCTGTTAGGCAGGTTATACGTCTATCTGATGGATCTGAGGTTCTCTTTAAAGCAAAGATGATTGTTCAAAGATACAATAACTTTAATGAACATGTGATTTCCCATCGATATGAATCTCCGCAAGCGTTTGTTGATGGTACAGAGGTCGCAATCAGCGTAGATGCTTTGGTTGAAATTGCTAAAAAACTTGGCTATGACAGTTTAGGTTTTCGTGAGGTTCAGACCAATGCAGGTTATTTAAGAAAACGTAAGACCCTACAGTCTGATGGACACTCTCTGTATTTAGAAAAATCTCCGAAAATAAGTACAGTTGTCTCTCCGACAGGGTTTTCTAAATTTGTTCACGATGTCTGTGCACCTTGGCAGTTTTAAAACTTCTTAGAAAAATCTCGCAAGATCTGCATATATTCTTCTGACGGAGCATAATGCAGATCTTGGTGTTTCTGGACCTGATAAGCAAAGACTTTTAATGAGTCTCCACCCGTTAAGACAACTGCAATTTCGATTTTTTCATACAGATTATCCCTATGACCTGGCTCTATAAATTCCTCATACAGATCTAAAGCAAGTATATCGGATTCTGAAACTTTATAGACAAGTCCCTGAACCAAAGCCCCCTGATGGGCTCTAATACTGGCAACGCCGCCTTTCCACATTTGACTCTGAATTGGAAAGCAGATTTCATAATCTCTTAAAATAGCAATGCCCAGAACTTCAGAGTCTGGGCATCGTATTTTCATTTTTTCTATATCTAAATTCGAACCGTACGCAAAATAGAACATTACCATTTAGCCTCTAATTGAAAACTTTTGAACAACTCAGGGCTTTAATATATTTAAAGCCTATCATTTCTTTTTGTTGCTTCAATCCTTGATCAAGCAGCTGGCCCAAATAATAATTTCTTAACGATTCTTTGGCTTCAAATCTTTGTCCTTTTTCTTCAGAAAGTTGTTTAAGGAAATCATTCAAAGCCTGATAACTTTCAAAAGCCCCTTCTTTGTGGCGAATAATTTCGTCCGGAAAAACAACGAGGGGCGCTAATAACTTCATCGTTTCAAATTCTGGCGTCAAACGTCGAGAATCCATTTCAACAACTAAATATCCAACACCTGGATCTCCGACCATTTTGCCATTTTGACGTGTTAAAATATCGATTCCCATTTCATTAAAGGCCACCATAGGGTCATTTCTAAAAGAAATAAAAGTTGAAACTCGAGTATTTCTGGCTGATTTGTCTATTTGTTCTGTCATTAAGTTTGTTTTAATTCCCAAAGACTCTAGCTGAGTAGCTACGAACGAGTCTCCATATTGTCCCTTTGCCGAAGTCCAACGCTGCAATAAACTTTTATAAGCATCGGGCATGACCAAAGACTTCATAGAGGCATCTTTTCCATTTTTATGAAGCTCCTTATCGGCCTCGAAAAGTCCTTTAAAAACAACGACCTTGTCATTATTATTAGGATTTCGGATGGACTCTATAAATAGTTTCCACGAATTCATTTCTACCTTAGTCATAGCTACCCAAGGTAGAGAAGCTTCTAATAATTTGGCGACGCCTTCCCGATTATTACTTGCAGAAAGATCTATAAGTTTTTGCTGTATCTCTGCGATTTTTTGCGCAGAACCATTTTCTTTCATCCAAAGATTTAACTGTTCTGTTTTCTTTAACGATTGTTTATAGGCGGCTTCATTCAAGCCTTTTTGTCTCTTACTAAGTTCCTCAGCTAAATCTGTGAAAACTGTCTTCGACAAACCCATTTCTGACTTTAGACTGGAACTTACATCAACGACCTTCATAATAAGAGTTTCTAGATGATTCCATCTAGCAATCCCAGAGGCACTGCCAGATCTTGCATCTAATAGCATCTCTGCAACGTTATCGATATTTTTAATTTCTCTAGCTAACAGGCGAAGATCTTTATTTTGAGAGTTCAAATCAGCAGCAGAATACTCAAGTGATGTTTTGAATATTTGAGTTCCACGGGGTCTTGAAATGACAGAAGCGACTGCCAAATTTTTTAAAAGCTCTTTGGGATTTTGCAAAGCTTTTTCGTCATAATTAATTCGTAAACGAATTCCACCATTAGTATATTCCGGAAATATCTCTATATGACTATTGTTGGTCACCAGTTTTACCTTGGTCGCAACAACATTCATTTCAGCTTTTTCTAAAGATTTAATAGATTTATAGATAATTTCTTCAAGCTGAGCCTGAGGACTTAGCTCTTTTTTCGCATCTTTTTGATGAGGAAGCGATTTCCCCATAGCCGATACCTCTTGGCTTGATAAAACCATAGGTAAAACAAAAGACGTAAGAACGAACACACAACGACGATTACGGATGAACATTGTCTTGCTCCACAAAGACCCAAGAAATTTCAGGTCTTACAACACTATTCATCCCCAATTTGCAAAAACCATGTCCGAAAAGATCCTTGATTTGATTGGGTTTTTCAGGAGTGCCCCTGTCAACCCAAGCCAAAAACGTCACCTTTTGAGACACTTTTTAAGTATAATCAACTTAAAGAAGACCCTCGGCCTTTAAGGACTCTATAACTGAAGGTCTTTGCTTCATAGTTTCCATAAATTTCGAAATATTCTTGAATTCGCTGATATCTATTTTCAAAATCTTTGTCCAACTTAGTAAATTAAAAGCATAGGCATCTGCGACTGAAAAGTTATTGCCTAACAAATAGTTAGTTTTCCCTAGAACTTCATCAAGAAATTGAATTCTTACTTTAATCCCGGCAACAGACCTTGGCGAAATTTCTTCTTGTGCTTTAAGTGCGCCAAACATAACCCCGAAACCTTTATGAATTTCAGTAGCTAAATAATGAAGCATCTCCATGGCTTTGTATCTTTCTATAGATCCAAAGGCAGGCATTAATTTTTTCTCAGGAGCTTGATCAGCAATATATTGTACTAAAACTGCGCACTCAGTAAGAATATCGCCATTATCCAGCTCTAAAACAGGAACATATCCCTTAGGATTTACTTTAAGAAAATCACCGCCGGCGAATGTTTTTTCTTTTAAATTCACAGATATAAGATCAAAATTTAAACCCGCTTCTCTTAAGATAATTTGAGGACCTAAGGCACAGGCACCGCGAGAGAAATACAATTTCATACAAACTCCTTGAAAGAGTTTATCTTCTTACAATTATGTTGGTTTGCAAGATCTGACACAGATAAGAATAAACTTTGGAGACCTCAGCTAAAAAGATCTTTAGTTACAATTTTCCATTTGTCGTAAAAAGGAAAAAATGAAACCTCAGGTATAAAAACCTGTGCTCGGGTATTTCCATGGAGATAGATCTCCTCAGCGGCCCATATATAATGATCACTATGGCAAGCCCAAGCCTGAGCCCCATCTTCAAGCTCTTCTTTCGAAATTGGATGAACCTCTTGATAGGCATTTAGAAAAGCGAGGGTTTTTTCCGATTCTAAATCAAACATATAGCCACAGACACGGGCAATTTCAAAACCTCGTGGCATATAAACGGCTTGATCCCAATCGATGATTGTCGAAACAGTATTATTGGTAAAAAATAAATTCTCTTGATGATAGTCCCCGTGCATAACCTGATCAGGACTAGATGGAATATAGGAATGCAGGGCCAACCCAGAACCTAGCCATTGCATTTGATCCTTTAATCTTTGTTGAATATGCATATCCAAAGCCGTTTTTTTTTCACGGGTTTCTATAAGATCGATAATTTTTTTTAAGCGACCTAGCCATTCCTTTTGATCCCAATGCAGTCCATAAGTGCGATAACCAAGATCTGGCAAATCCTTAAGTGCAAAGTGTAATCTTGCTAACATTTTACCCGCGCCCTGCGCTTGTCCTAAAGTTAGATGTTTTTTTGAAACCTGAACACCTTGAGCTGCAAAATACAAAGCACCAAATTTTCCATCTTTCTCGACGATTGACTGACCGTAAATAGATGGAAGAGTTTGAACAGCGGGTAAGTTTTTGCTAGCCAAAAACTCTAAAAGCTTATGTTCGCGCAAAACTCTATTTTTTTCAGAAGTTTTATAGATACGAAGATAAAAAACGCCTAAACCAGATTCTACACGAAACACCTGATTGACAGCCCCACCTAAGGCTTCATTGACTGAGGAAATAGCTCCAAGTGGCCATAGCTTTAACAATTGACGTGCAAATTCTTTTTCCTCAACAGATGACATTCTACAATGATTACAGTCACCTTTGCTATTGGCAATGAAATACTAAAGAGGTACTTCGATAATCGATCTAATTCCAATTCTCGCAGTCATTGCATGAACGACAGCTCGAAGCCCCATAATCGTCTTGCCCTGAGTACCAATTACTTGTCCTAAATTTTCCTTCGCACACGATATTTTATAAACGGTTGTTTTAGGTCCAATATAGACGGAGACCTCGACGGCCTCCGGTTTATCAACAAGAAGTTTTACACA
>JBHIVS010000069.1:0-10696 GCA_041987885.1 Pseudobdellovibrionaceae bacterium
CATCAACATCAACCAGTCGCCAATACTTTCATCATAGATATAATCAGTAGGCATATTCTCGCTATTTTCTAAACGACGAAGAATTATATCAAATCCAAAAGGCCCAATATGCGTTCCGTTATTAGATAAGTAGTACTGCTTTGCCATATTCTAGAACTCCTTAGCCAAAACCATCGGCTAAAAATAACTTCAACTTAAGTACTGAATTTCTCTATTTTTATTGAGTTTTCGACGAACTTTTAGACATAAAAAACGATAATTTCTCATGGCAGTCCTAAATTGTTTTCAATTTATTTTTTTATCAAATCATTAATAATTCCAAGAATAACTCCGATAAAAACCAAGACTAAATCCCGTACGAAGAAACACCACCTTTCAATTAAGAGAGCTGTATGAAACTGAGAAAAAATATCTTAATTGTAGAACCTCGAAATGAACTGCAAAATGTTATTCGAGAACCCATCACGAAAAGACTTAAAGATTCAGGATTCGATGCCTCAGTTATTCATGCAAAAGATGGGGCCGAAGCGGCCATTAAATCTGAAAATCAACGTTTTGACATTGTTGTCATAGATACCGAAGTGCCACGTTTAATGGATGGTGGCTTTGTCTATGGAATCTCTTCATATAAAAATACGCAAGATGCAGAAATTATAGTTATCTCAACTCGTGATCGTGACCAATTACCAGATGCACTCCAATCAAGTCGTTATCTAAAAAAGCCCGCTAATCCTAATGATATTATTGAAGCCTTGGTTGAAGCCATTAATGAACAACATATTGATAAAAAAAATAACCTCACCCAACTTCGTGCGGGTTCAAAAGCACGCCTGATTGTCGATGTTCGAGTTATAAATGCCGTGATCAAAAGCACCACATATGTCATGAACCAATTTGGATGCCCACAGATATCTATGCAACCCGCCGAGATTAAATCTCCACATGACTCTTTATTGGGTGAAATCGTATCTGTTGTTTCTATAGATAGTGAAAGCTTTAATGGGTACCTTTGTGTTTCTTTCGATAAGCAGAGCTATTTGGAAGTCACTTCCTCAATGCTCATGGAAGAACAAACAGATTTGAATGACGAAAATAAAGATGCCGTTGGAGAAATTAATAATATTATCTTTGGTAATGCCAAAGCTGAAATTTCAAATTTAGGTGTCAAACTCACAGTCCCTTCCGTACACATGGGACAGCACTATAAAGTATCATGCCCACAAGGGTCCGCAGGCATGATGATTCCCTTTGAAACTAACAAAGGGAAATTCTACATCACAGTCATTGCAATACCAATAGCCGCGGCCTAGAGACCTACCGCTTTTTTCCATTCTTCAGTTGGTTCAATCAATTTACGCTCGACCAAGTCAAACAATCCAAAGGTAAAAATAGCTTCCGAAGCCACTGTTCCATCTTTTTTTAACATCTGCTGCTTCATTTGACCAATTTTGCCCTTAAAGCCTAAAATCTCTGTAGTAATAGTGATATCTTCTCTCAATAGAAGCTCTCTCATAAACTTTATATTGATCTCTAAAATAACAGGACCCTTTTTAAGCTTTTGAATTTCTTTAAATCCATAGCCATTTCCTGTAATTCCTTCCCATCGAGCTTCCTCATAAAGGGCTAAATAAGTTGCATTATTCACATGCCCAATAGAATCAACATGGTGCTCTTTAATCTGGATAGAGTAAGAAAAAGACATAAATTACCTCTTATATGCTAGTATTATAAACAAGAAAAAAATGAGGAACAATAATATTGGGGCAAAAATGTTTTTGCCATTCACCTGCTCTATTGGATAAATTGCCTATATGCTTCAGAATATCATTGATGACCTATTTAGCCTAAAAAGTCAGAACAAGAAAAGTCTTGTGGTTTTTGACTTGGACTCAACTCTTTTTGATGTCTCCAAACGATCTGAGAAGATTCTTAAGGATTATGCTTCCTGTCCTCTAAAACTTCACAAATTTCCGGAACTGACTCCTCTTTTAAATAATATCCAAATCAAAAAAAAGGATTGGGGCATTGAAAATGCCTTAAATCGACTTGGTATCCATCAGGAACATTCTTTATTCTTAGAAGATGTCCATCATTTCTGGAAAAAGAGCTTTTTTTCTAACCATTATCTCTACTACGACATCCCCTACGAGGGGGCCGTCGATTTTGTCAAAGATCTCGAAGCTACTGAAGCTCACATAGCTTATCTGACAGGAAGAGACCATGCCCGCATGGGAGGCAGCTCTGAATACATTCTTAAGGAGTGGGGGTTTCCTGTAAATGAGCAGTGTGAACTAATTCTAAAGCCACATTTAAGCATGAATGATGCTGAATTTAAAACGAACTGGTTTTTACAGAAAAATATTGAAAAATACCAAAGAGTTTTATTCTTTGAAAATGAGCCTGTAAATATCAACCACTTACAACCTCGATGCCCTGCTGTGGAAATAATTTATTTTGAAAGTGTTCACTCTGGTAAAGAAGAAGTTAATTTCAATCATCCACGTATTTCCAACTTCCATCGTAAATAAAGGTTTTCATGCTTTACGTAGTCGCAACTCCTATTGGTGAATATTCAGAAATCTCTCTTAGAGCTTTAGAAATTTTTAATAAATGTGAAACTATCATTTGTGAAAGCACTAAAGAAACCTCAAAGCTTTTAAGAGCCCATGGAATTTCTGGCAAAAAATATGAACTTTTAAATGAACATACGACTATGGAAGAAAAAAAGTCTTTAGCTCAACTATGTGCACAAAATGACATTGCTCTGGTATCTGACTGCGGAACTCCTGGCTTTTGCGATCCAGGAGCGGATGTTGTTAGATTCTGTAGACAAGCAAATATTCCTGTAAAGTCTGTATTAGGGGCTTCTTCTTTAATGGGTTTACTATCATTATCCGGAGAACGTATTGATCAATTTGTGTTTCGTGGTTTTTTACCTGCAGAAACAGAAGCCAGAGGTAAAGCTCTTCGAGAGCTCACTAAAGAAAAACGCCCCATTATTATCATGGATACTCCCTATCGTTTAAAAAAAACACTCACAGATATGAAAGAGCATTTTGCTCAAAGAAGATTTTTACTCGCTATGAATTTATCTCAAGAAGAAGAACAAATTATTGAAGGATCTATCGACAAAGTCATCAATCAATCCAAACATGAAAAAGCCGAATTTATGCTTTTAATTTATTCTGCTTAATATGATTCATTTACCGATAGATGATTTCTTACCTGAAATAAAAAAAAGCTTAAATGCCTGTCCAAATCTTGTCTTAACTGCGGAGCCCGGTGCCGGAAAAACAACTCGATTGCCACCCGCTCTGTTAGACTGCACTTCAAAAAATGTTGTAGTTCTAGAGCCACGCAGAATGGCGGCTGTTGCCGCCGCATCTAGAATAGCCGAAGAGCACAACTACCAACTGGGCCAAGAAGTTGGTTATCAAGTTCGCTTTGACAATAAAATATCCAAAGAGTCTCGATTGATATTTATGACAGAAGCTTTACTCATTCGAAAAATGAATCAAGATCCTGAATTGAAAGATGTTGGAATCATTGTACTCGATGAGTTTCATGAACGCTCTTTACATGTTGATCTTTCATTAGGACTCATTAAAGAACTGCAAGAGCTAGGTGCTGATATAAAAATCGTCGTTATGTCTGCAACTCTAGATGCCGGCAATATTTCAAACTACTTAGACAATTGCCCTATCGTTGCGGTACCTGGAAAACTTTATCCTCTTGAAGTTATCTATCAAAAAAACTCTCAACACCTAAGAACTTTACCTGCTTTTTATGAAAATCTAGAATTCACTGTTAAACAAGCTCTGAAAAGTACTCAAAATGATCTTTTGGTATTTCTTCCAGGGGTAGGAGAAATTGAAAAAGCTTTTAACCAGTTAAGTGAGTCATTAACTCAACTAGAAATTCTCAAGCTTCATGGTTCACTCCCTCTAGAAGAACAAAAGAAGGCATTGCGCAAAGGAAATTCACAGAGAATTATTTTATCAACGAATATCGCAGAATCTTCGGTCACTGTAGATGGAGTAGACACCGTTATTGACTCGGGTTTAGAAAAAAATATCCGTTACGATTCAAAGACAGGATTCTCTAAGCTAGAGCTTTCGCGTATTAGCCTTTCAAGCGCCACGCAAAGAGCTGGGCGATCGGCGCGACAGTTCCCCGGAAAATGCTATCGTATGTGGAACAAACAAGATGAGCTTTCTTTTCCTAAAGATACCATTTCTGAAATTCACCGTAGTGATCTTTCCGAGTCACTTCTATTTTTGAGTTCACAGGGAATTACTGCTTATGATCAGTTCAGATGGTTTGAAAAACCCAACCCCGCTGCAATATCGAGTGCAGAAAACTTTTTAAAAAATACTTATCTTATCGATGAAAATTATAGAGTCACAGAACTTGGTAAAAAAACTTTAAACTTTCCCACTTCTCTTAGATCCGCATTGATTGCGATTGCCGGAATTGAAAGTGATAAAGCAGAACTAGGCTGTTTACTTGCAGCACTTTTACAAGAAAAAGATATTCTAGGCAAAAATCAAATTTTACACTTAAGCGAAGCAGATCCAGAATCAGATATATTGCCAAGACTTGAAATGATCGTTCAATCTTTAAAGGGATCTTATCCCCCTCAAGCCCAACAAAATAGCATAAATAATATCAGCCAAGGCTATCAACAGCTAATTAAAACCATCGGCGGTGATCAGAATCGTTCTATCATTAGTACTATTTCCAAAGTTGATTTAGACATCATTCTTGCAAAAACATTCAAAGACAGATTATGTCGTCGTCGAGGAAAATCTGAAAAAGCACTGATGATGGGTGGCAGAGGTATTAAGTTAGCTAGTGAATCAGTTGTCAAAAAGTCTGAATTCTTTTTTGCCTTAAGTGGCATTAGTACACATGATGCAGATAGCACTATCAGCCTTGCTTCCGCGATCAGTAAAGATTTTATATTAAAATTCTATTCCACAGAAATTTATAAAAAAACAGAGCTAATATATAACGAAGATAAACATCAATACTTTGTACATGAGTTTAAAGTATTGGGAGATCTTCCGATCGACGAACCTACAATTAAACCAGCAAATGCTCAAGATATTGCCGAAAAAATTGTAGACCTATGTATTAGTAATATGCCTTTGCTTCTAAAAGAAAACTCTTCATTAGATGCATGGCTGATAAGACTTGAATATTATTTAAAGCAAACCGAACAAAATATTAATCTAGACAATCTCCACCGAAATGCTCTAGAAAAGGCCACCTATGGATGTAAATCATTGCAAGAAGTAGCCTCCAAGGATCTAGTCTACTTTTGGGAACAAGAACTTTTTCCATCTATGATTAAGACTCTTCATACAGAATTTCCTGAAAAAATTAAAGTCCCTAGCGGAAGCCACATTCCTGTTCAATATTCTATAGAGAAAGACCCTTACATAGAGGTCCGAATCCAAGAAATTTTCGGATGGCAAAAGACCCCCGTGATTAACTTTGGAAAAACCAATTTAATCATACACTTATTAGGCCCTAATTTTAGGCCTGTACAAGTAACTTCTAATATTGAAAGTTTTTGGAAAAATGCCTATGCAGAAGTTCGTAAGGAACTTCGTATTAAGTACCCAAAGCACCAATGGCCGGAAAACCCAGCTGATGGAATTGCTGAGGCGAAGGGAAGAAAAAGAACTTAATGTAAAAAACGCAAACCCTAATTTTGCAGAACACAACGACGAAGCAACGATCGACAAAATTAAGGTTTTTTATTAGTGCGTTTTCTGATGTTCACAAAGACAAGTGTCCTCTAGCTGCAAGTCTTCTGTTTCAGCGAGAGCTTTGGCGGCCTTAATAGCAACATCATATAATGTATCTAAATCTAGAATAAATTTTTGTCCCTGAATATTCAATGAAACCCAATCTGAAGAAATTTGATTAAATTGAATATCTTGCTCATCTAGTAAAGATGTCATAGAGATTAACCTCTCATTGAGTAATAACCAATGACCAAACCTGGTTCGAAAGCAAAAGGAACAGCTTCGATTTTTGGTTCATCGATGATTTTTCCAGTTTCTTTTCCAGCTATTTGATCTTTTGTTAAGAAATCAGCCAAAGGTAAACGCGGAGACTGATGGGCTTGAAGATAAACTTGATTCGTATAAGCCGCTTCGACAAGAGCAATTTGATCCCCAACTCTTAAAATTTGAGAGCGAATAGTGACTCTTTTACCATTCACTAAAACTTTCCCATGGGAAATCATTTGCCCTGCTGCCGGAATACTAGAAGCAAAACCTAAACGGAATACAACATTATCTAAACGTTTTTCTAGGATATTAACTAAAGCCTCAACCCAATTTCCAGAAGAAGATCTTTTAGCTTTATTAATTAAACGTCTGAATTGTTCTTCACGAACTCCGTAGTGATAGCGAAGTTTTTGTTTTTCTTCGAGTTGCAAACCAAATTCAGAATATTTTTTTCTACGTTGACCGTGTTGTCCAGGAGGATAAGGTCTTCTCTCTAATGCACCCGCTTTACCTAATCCCGGTAGCTCAACAAGCAAGCGACGTTGCTTTTTAAATCGTGGTGTTTTTCCAGTTTTTTTCACAAAACCATCCTTATTAAAAATGATACAGACAGATTTAATAAGGTTTTTTAAAGGAAAGTCCCATCTTTTTTTCAACAAATTATGTTTATGAAAATTTACAGAAACCGAATTGATAACTTAAGGAAACAAAATTGAAAACAAATTGAGAGAACCTATTTCAATTGGAGAATAATTGCGATGATCATTCCCACAATAATTAAAATTTCTTTAGCAATCCTTAAAACGCTCCGAAGAAAAATATAACTGCTTTTTTTCATCGGGCACCTCCTATTATTTTCTGACAGAAGATCCACCAAAAGCAAGACTGGCGAAGACCCTTCTCGCTTTTGCATTTTCAACACCACACAAAAAACTAAATGACCTTTTGAATGATTTTTAATTTCTCTCAGAAACTCTCTCTCTTCAAAAAAAAATAGAAAACCCTTCTTTTAAATTCAAGTTCCGCAGCCGCTCTCTGCCAAAGGCAGAGGCGATCGCGAGGACTGTCCGAAGAATTTAAAGGAAGGGTTTTCTATTTTTTTTGAAAGATAAACTTAACTGCGAGAAATAAAAAAGCCAGTCAAAAAAGATCAATACTAAATCGTTGATTTTTTTTGACTGGCTGAAAACTTACCAACCCGCTAGTCGGCGTCTTCTGTTGCGTTTGCGACTTGGAGAAGCTGTTCCAAGTTCCTCCCCTTGATGAGGATGAACGTTAGTAACAGTAGGCATCGCTTGAACTGTCTCCGTCTGCTTCATAGGCGAACTCCTTTCGTCTAGATTAAGAACAAATCTATTATCGCAAAGAATCCGCTGAATGTGTGAGTTAATTTATAGAAACTTACTAAGTGAAAAACACCTGATAAAATTGCCAAGTGTATTCAAGGGGATGAATTAAAGACTTTCTTTTTGACGCTCTGCTGCGAGTGGGGCTAACATAAGTGCTCCTGGACTAACGTCCTTAGTAACGACCGCATTAGCTCCAATACGTGCGCCATCACCAATTGTAATAGGCCCCAATATCTTCGCACCTGTACCTATCATCACTTTATTGCCAACGGTTGGGTGACGTTTAATAGGATCAAACTTTACTCCCCCCAGAGTCACTCCATGAAAAATAACACAGTCGTCACCGATTTCTGCCGTTTCCCCAATGACAACACCAAAACCATGATCAATGACCAAGCGACGACCTATTGTTGCTCCAGGATGAATTTCAACACCTGTTAACCAGCGAGAAATTTCGGAGACAAAACGAGCTAAAAAAAAGAATTTTTCTTTGTACAAGGCGTGCGCAATATAATGAAGAGCAAGAGCTTTTGGCCCCGGATATAACAGACAGATCTCTACCAACGATTTAGCCGCTGGATCGTAATCTTTATATGTCTGTAGAAACTCCATAATTCTTTTCATCATAATACTATATTACCTTAAAACTTTGTTTTCAGATCATCTAAGAGAAAATATCTGTCAAACATCTCATTATAACGAGACCAACGATCTCCAGAACCTCTTTCGTTATCCATCAAGGTCTGTACAGTAGAAATCTTACTATCTAAATCATCAACCATCGCCACAACAAGAGCTTCTAAAAATTTTGGTCTCTTTGGAGACCCGTACTCAAGCCTGCCATGATGACTTAGTATAATGTGCTTACAAATGTCACGCAGTTCATCTGAAAAACCTAAAATACGAGACGATTTCTTATCTACCAGTTCACAGCCAATTTGAATATGACCAATCAAACGGCCACGATCGGTATAACTAATGCCCTGTTCAAAGGCCAGCTCATAAACTTTTCCAATATCGTGATAAATAGCTCCGAAAATGAGTAAATCACGATTTAAAAATGAATAATGGGTTCCCATAAAATCCATGATTTTGCATATGGAAATAATATGTTCTAAAAGTCCACCCTTCCAAGCATGGTGAATAGATTTCGCAGCAGGAGCTTGGTAGATCAGTTTTTTTACTTCTTCATCTTCAACAGTGTCTTTTAATAACTGACGAATATGATCGTTTTTTAAAGAGCCAATAATTAACAATAGCTCATTGAAAAGATCTTCAGGATTATGTTGAGACTCAGCCACAAAATCCTTCATATCTACGGAGTTCATATCTAACTTTTCAAGGCGATGAATAATTATCTGTTTTCTATTCTGAAAAACCTGCACGGATCCTTTGATACTGATAATATCGCCAGAGTTAAACTCCTTGGCATGTTCATCAACACGGTCCCACAAACGAGCATCGACAGAGCCCGTAGAATCAGATAAACGCAAACTCATAAAAGGTCTGCCATTTTTGCCAACGCTGACATTTTTTTCCGTCACTAAGAATTGGCTTTCAACATTTTGTTTGTCTTGTAGACTTCTTACCGTTTGCTTACTCATTGTCCGACTCCACAATCTAGCGATTTATATCTCGAATCAGAAAAAGTAATTTGTGAGACATAGAGATTATTATCTTTTTGAGCAGAGAATATAAACGTACCACCCACAACATTTAAGTAACGAAGATCAGAGGTATTAAGTTCGATACCCCGAGTACCATTTTCTTTTAAAAACTTATCTGTGATATCAACAGCAAAATGACATCCCATTCCCCACTTTTCAGATCCCATCAATCGTGGAATCACACGGTTTACAAAAATTATTTTTTGAGGCTGAAAATTCTCATCTGAAAATTTAAATGACAGATAAAAAGTACCTTTTTTGGTAGTAACATACCTAGAAAAATCTAAACTGCCTCCACCTTGTGGAAACTTAATCTGCAAAGCGGGATCACTCAAAATATTTTCATTCTTTTCTACCAGTAAAACATCAGTAGAAGCCAAAGTGATCTTTGGCTTTGTAGGAGCGGCAGCTTTTTTTCCATGACTGTCATTAGAATCTGCCACAGCAGCTCCAGATTCTTTACCTTGTATAAGGTCCCATACTTTATCTGTAATGATAACATCTTCAGCAAGCTCTCGAACTGCGATCTCTTTATATTCATGTTTTGAAAAATGGTCTTCCTTAAGACAGCCCACTACCGTCAAAGGAATAAATAGAGATAATGCCAAGACCCGCATTATCGACTCTCCATCATATCACGTAACTCTATGATAGGCATAAAGTTAGGTGCGATTTGTAATCCTTCATTAATATATTGATAAGCTAAACTACGATTATCACTTTTATAAGCGACCCATGCTAAGCCATAGACACTTGAAATATCTTTGCCAGACTTTCTATAAGATGAATTAAAAGCCCCCTTAGAGCACACTAAATCATTAGTCTGAATACAAACATTCCCCATCAAAACATCTTTACTAGCTACATTTAAAAGCTCAGGCTGTTTTAATAACGAAAAAGCTTCGGGAGATCTATTTTGCTCGATGTATTCATTCGCTAAAGCCAATAAAACATAAGGACTTTTTGGAGACTCTTTATAGGCTTCATTCAACAATCGAGAACTATCAATGTCTCTATTCGCCCTTTTCAAACACTGAGAATAAAATGCTTTTAGTTCTGAGTAACCCGGAGATTTTCTATAAATATCCGCACAAAATGGCTCCAGTCTTTCCCAACGAAGGAATCCTTGGTATCCAAAGAGTTGTTTTGAATACTTTTGTGTTAAAACTGGTAAACCTGCTAAAAATAAATTTACACTTCGTTGAACACCATTAACATTTCCTAATTCAGACTCAACACTTCCTTGAAGCACCAATAATTCATGCTTTAAGTAAGGTGATTTTTCTAAAGCTCTTTCAATTTCCTCAGAAAGAGGCATCAATAAAGATTTAGAACTTGTATGCGCAGATATTTTTAAAGCTGATATAATCTTACCAATTAAAGCTTCTCTGAAATCACCATACTTATCTAAAAGATCGCGGAACTGTTCATAAGCTCCTTGCAAATCGCCTTTTTCAAAACGAAGAGCCGCAAGATTTAATTTCAAATACTTGTTATGTGGATCTGTTGCCAGAATCTTTTGTAAAGTTTTTTCCGCAGGAGCATAGTCTTGATCTAACATATAAGACAGAGCTAAGGATAAATTGACTTCCGACAACTCTCCTCGACTCAAATCTCTATTAATTAAGTATTGCTCTAAAATTCGACGGCCTGCCAA
>JBHIVS010000070.1:0-10667 GCA_041987885.1 Pseudobdellovibrionaceae bacterium
ATCTGCTGGATCAAAAGTTAATAGTTCTGCGTCAGCAAAATACACTTCACAATTCTGGCGCACTGCCTGGTACGCCAACATGCGGAGGAAGGTACTTTTGCCAGAACCTTTATCACCCGCCACCAGAGAATCCTTGAGATTTTCAATGTCATACCAAAGCGTGCGCTCTATGGTTACACCTAGACCAATCTGGCCGCCTGGTAGCTGCTCTGGTAAAAGTACAGCATCTCGTTGTCCTGGTGTGTATAAGGTTCCCGGCTGCCGGGTGACAGTTCCCGTACCCACATTGTTGTTGCTTACCAGGGCTGGTACTGTGCTAATGCCATTTCCATTGGCGGTTCCAGGTGGTGGCAAAGATAAGGCTTCTTGGGAGGGTAAGGCTACAGGCCGCCACCCGTTGGTAGTCCAAACCGTAGAAACCCTCATTCCGTTGGGTAATGTCGCTTCTTTAGGGCGTTCCCTGTTGAGAAAAAACAGAAACACCAGTACCGCAACCAAAACAATGAAAGCGACAATTAACCAGGGGAGCCATTTGAAAAAGCTAGTACGATTACGTTCCCGTTCTAACTGCACTTCCTTTTCTTCGTTTAGATTGTGCTGACGTGTAATTTCGGCATCTGCCAATTCCCTGGATGTCCGTGCTTCCTCTGCAACGGCCGTTAGTGTGACTTGAAACAATGCCTGGTCGCGTTCTCGCTCGAATGCCAATCGTGCTTCATAGTCAGCCGCTTCAACAGATTGGATTTCGGCTGTTGCTGTAGCACTCTGAGCAACGGCCGTACCTGTAGCAGCAACGGCTGTTGCTGTTTCTGCGGCTTGTGTCGCACTAGCGACCGCACTGGATGTGGCCTCATAGTAACGAGTGGCCGCGTCAACAGTGCTGGCCGCGTTCATCCCTGCTTGTGCATGTTGTGTCGCTTCTGCGGCCGCGTTCTCCAGGCCCGGCGTGTGATTGGGGGGCGGTGGCGTGACGGAATATGTGCCAGGTGCAGGTGTGGTGCAGGCAACAAGACTTAACAAGACCAAGATAAATACCGGCCCATATTTCATAGTGAACTTACGATCAAATCGGTGTTGAAACTTCATCCGACTCACTTCCTTTTGTTCGTAATCTATGCCCAACCTATGTCCTCAATCGAGTCGCTGCCATTACCGGACGTAGAGCTGCGCTCTCTTGGGGCTTCCAATAGTGGTGGTACGGCCGTTAACGGCCGTTCAGGTGCATATAAGGATGTTGTTGGGCTTGGTTCTACTTGCCAGGACGATGGGGCTGGAGACCTCTGATTTCGTTTTTTTCTCTTTAATCCTCGTGCCAACTTATTCGCACTTTCTAGCAGATTAGACCCTTGCCATAGAATGAACACAGCAGCCACAATGAATCCCAAAATAATGCTCCAGGTAGGCAGTGCGTTGCCGTTTCTTGCTTCTGGTGGATTCGTTTGGCGACTTTTCATGACCATCTCAAACTGTGAAACATGGTGATCTTGTGAACTGATCGCGTCACCAATACTTTGCCCTGTGCCAAAGGCGAAAGCGGCCGCTACGCTGAGAACGAGGACGAATAACAAAATACCTGCTCTATTTCCTGGTTTACGTCTTTTTCGTCGCATTATGATCCCCGCTAAACTTGAAAAGCACTGTTTGTATTGACCCGTTGCTGAATCAGAAACGCCAATAGTTCAGCTTCCATTTCTTCTCGCAGTTTTCTTTCCGATAGATTTGGCAGTAAAGCGTTTCTGTCTGAAATTGAGCGAAGCTCATGCTTTAACTGGCCCAACCGTTTCTCAGTGATGTAAACCGTTTGATGCCCACAGAGGAAGTGGGACAGTTCGTGAAGCTGGACGAATTGCTGCTGTGGTGTGGGAAGATTGCAGTTAAATAGAATGTATTCGTAGGGAAGTTCTTCATCAGTGAACCATGCGCCGGAAAACCCCGCAGGCATAGAAAGGGGAACAAGATGAAATGTTCTTGCCCTGGTGTGTTCCAGCCAGGCGACAAAACTACCCAACTCAAAGTTGTTGAAGTCAAAAGCCATTTCATTGATTGTTGCCTGCATCCTTACCATGATCGTTTGGATGTAGGCGTTAAAAAGATTGCATATGTACAGATTGGATGACCACTGCATAAAAGACATACCTTCCCTGACTTTTTGTATAAATAGGAGGGCAAATGATAGCTGTCTCACTTACCCTCCCCTACCGAATAGCCTTACAACAAAAACGGCCGCTCTGGAAACCCATCAAGAACGGCCGTCATACAGGGATGTATGCTCAATAAAAAAGCCGTTCTCAACTTGAGAACGGCCGATTGCTGCTAAATGTACTGACAAACCAAGTTTATAGTAGATGTAAACATGGTTTTTAGATACACTTACACGCAGCCCTCGGCCTAGTTCCGGGGGTCAGACGGCGGTTAGGTGTTGGTAGCACCTAGCCGTCGTTGCGTTTCAGGTTATTGGGTTGTTAAGCCATTATATTCATAATAATGAACAAGTCAATCTGTCAATCGTCTAGTTGAATATCTTCACGGTACGCTCCTGTTTTCCTACGAGAGCGGATGTATTCCTCTACATCTGCCGGAGTCGTAACCCAACTTCGCCCAATTCGGATAGCATTAAGACGACCGTTTTTTGCCATCCTACTCAAGTAGCTATGACTAAATCCGTACATTTCGGCCGCTTCCATCATCGAAATTTGGCGTTTTTTATCTTCTGCATTCGTTTCATCGGACATAAAATATTAAAGTATTTAGCGTCATCTGTGCAGATAACAGAGAATTTGATCCTTCACAGTGATTGTCTCTACGTCCCAATTCTACGAGAAAAATAAGGATCAAGCAGCATGAAAGAATACCTCATCAGTATTTGCGATTAAAACAAGAAACTTGGCTGCTTCTGCATCCTTCTATCTAACCAGTCAGAATTTCAAGAATATGACGTAAACACCGCCATTCCTTTCGGATCGAATTCAAATTAGCCTATTATTCAAAAAAGCCCTTTTGCACATCAATGTTGCAAATAATGGACTATGCGGGACGCTGTGATCTAAATAGAAGTTACGGAATTCCTCACAGGTTGCACGCTTCATAACCTGAATATGAGAATGTCCATTTCGGTATGTTTTTACCACATGGTCAATCTGTTCGGATAAGTTGGTCAGAAACTCGTGATCTAAACTGTCAGTTGATTCCACTGTGAGAGGTGAGGTTGAGAGGATGTCCGATAAGCTGTTGTCAGCACTATTTGCTAACAATCCTACAACTGCACCAAACATCAAAGTACCTAAATGATCCCATTTGCGATTATAGAGAATAATGTCGTCAACTCTTTTGCCAGCGAAAAGACCTGGTTCAGTAACCTTACCTCTGCGTTTTAAGGGTGTTTGTTCAATGGAAGGTGTGCCTGGATTGCAAACACCATTCCAGGTACGAAGCGCATCAACGAATGTGCGATTAATTTCTATTTCAAGGGCTTTCCATAAGCCTATTCCGCAGACCGAATAATCAATTGGAAAGGCGATATTGGCCTTGCTCAAATGCTCCCATAATAGTTCAGCCGTCACAATTTCCGTGTGACTGCTAGGTTCGAGCAAATCTGCAAACGGCCGCAATGAAGGCGGGAGATTGGCCGGGGCAATCTCATAAAGTCGTTCAGCTAGAAATTTGCTTTGCTGATCTAAAAACTCATCAAACTCTGCATGGAGTTTTTCCTTAGATTCCAGAAGTGCCTCTGGTGAACTGGATAGATCGTCCGCAGCTACCCAACGGGCGATGAAGGGTTGCCTGAAGTTCTCAATTCGTGTCACTGTTTCCTGTAAGACGACGCGAATACCTTCCAGTTGAGTGTTGACCTCACGAAATGCTTCTCGCTGTTCACTGCGAAGATCGGTCACTTCCTCAGTCAGTCGCCGCAACTCTCTCTGCAAATTATTTAGAGTTCGTTGGATAGTTTGAGGACTGTTTACTACATATACTAATCGGTTAGCTGCAACTTGTTCCCCTCTAACATTATAATTTGGACGAGAACCACGCTTGCGCGACCAGAGTTGCTTTGTGAACTTATCGATCCAACTCTTGTCCCGTTTTGTATTTATTGGTAGGCGATCAATCAATAACTGTAATCGCCACAACTCCGGGTAACGTTGCGGATTTGGATGATTCAGGAATAGAAAGAGGTTATGGATAAACGAATCAGCGTTTTCTACGGTGAGATCAGACAGATGGAGAGACAGAGTATCGTAATGATTAAGGTCTGTGAAAAGAACAATAGCTGGTAAATACTCGGCAGGAATGTCAAAATAACGTGCAGCTTGGACGACGGCATCATGGTCATATCCAGAATTCTGAACGGAGTTAGCCATGAAGTGACGCCAGTAATCTCGATCTTTAGCAACGTCCGACCATGCTTCAGGTGGGGGTGCAATAGCGAAAAACATACATGCTTCGCCGGAAATTTGATCCCATTCAACGAATTTATTTTGGAATAGACTATAAAAACCTTCATCTTCTTCTGTAAACAAGAAAAAGGCATAGAATGGGTAACGTTTCTCTAAAGTCTGCCAGTTATTTAGAAGATAATTGATACTGTTGAGTGGATGTCCCATTATGAATTCCTGCGAGATTGGTTTGCTTGCACATCATAGAATTTTTGCATTATGCCCAGGTTCATGAATTTGGAAATGGAGTGATCTGAGTCCTGGCGCAGTTGTAAAAATATGTCCCACAAAGGTTGACCAACTGGGCGGTTGCTAAACTCCCCTTCGCTCGGTACGGTGTGATAAATCAGAAAAGCGGCCGCTTTCTTTTGTTCTCGTTTGGCTTCAAGTTGGGCTAGAGAACTATTCGCCCATTGAGCAACAATCTGTGTATAGGGTTCATCGGGGTCATTTTCATCTCGGTTTTCACGGAACCATCTACCACAAATAACGGTAAGTTGTTCGCTCATAGTTCGTTGGACAATTTCCATATTGATCTCCCCTTCCCGTTTAGACCACTGCATCCATCCGTTTTCCTCTAACCAATTCAGGCATTCCGCTTGTTGCTGCTCTACCAAGTAATCACAATGTTGCTTAATGAGTTGCACCCAATGCGTCTGATAATGTTTTGCTTTTATTTCCTGTCTTCTTTCATCATCTTTTCCCCAAGGATTAGGTAACTCAAAACCAGAAACTATCTCAAGAAAACGCAACACCGCCTTGTTAACGGCCGTCTCACGTGAATATGAATCCCTTGTATAACGTGCTGCTACTCGTTGGAGTGATCTGTGTGTCCACTCGGCTAATCTCTCGGTCGTAGTCCAATCCAGAGCTTCTTCAATCTTATGAAGATATGCTAATGCCTCTGCCAGTTCCTCTGCATTGTTAGCAATGTCAACGAGGTAGTTCAAAAACCTCTCGAAGTAGCCCACATAGCCAAATTTTTGGATGGCTGAATATTGTTCCTGCATGAGTTGTACTCGAAGCCATAAGGCAACCCCACCTTTTTCCGGCAGTTCAGCATACTTCAAGAAATACAAAAAGCGATGTAAGTCCGCTTTGTGAGATAGAGTGATTGTTCGAGATGAATCTATTGATTCTGATAATAGTTTTTGGCTGCTTGGAGAAATTTTACTCGCCGCAAGCCAAACCATTGACTGAAATGTAATTGGCAGAGTAAGAATTGTTTTAATAAGGCTAATGAAAAACTGAGGTTGATTGGAACGAGAGAAATTGTTTTCTTCCTTTAGTTTAGTATCTGTGAGCAGAATAAAAAATTCTATTACTCCTTGCCAAAAATTCTCGTTTTCATCCACGACAAAGTGCTTCATTAACCATGTTTCAACTTCGTTTCCTTGCTTTTGATAGTTAGGCAACTGGTTTGTCAAATACCTGCCAGATTGCCATTGCCAGGGCGTAAAGGTTTCTAGTTTTAGCCTGTCCTGACCTTCTTCTGTACGCACTTTCGACAACAACTGCATTTGTCGCAGCCAATGGATGAACGTTTCCACATGTTCTTCGTCTCTTAAAGAAACTGTTTCATCCTCGTTTATTGCTAGTATGTGTTGAGCTAATGTGCCGGCCTTTAACGATGTCTGACATTCTTCAACGGCTATTTCGGCAATGAGATACATAGTACGGAGCAACCCCGATTCCCAATCCTGAATGCGTGCGTTAATGTCCAGGGATTGGGCAAGCTGCTCCAGTCGTGTTTTCCAGAAACGTTCTACAAATTCTACATAATTAAGATTCAATAGTTCCTGGACTTTCAACTCGCCTGTTTTATAAGATTCATTGAAAATCCAGGCAATGAAAGGGTTAGTTAACCAAGTTTGAGATTGTGTATCCAACTGTACAATGACATCAGTGGGGAGAGGTCTTGCATCCAGCTTGTGCTGAATAATTTGCTTCCACTGTCCTGAGTCAGCGTTAATAGCATCAATTTCAATCCACCCTTCAGTCATCGCCGTTTCTGAATTAGGCACAAATCCAAACTCTCGCCAAAACTTTTCATAAACGCGATCTGACACCATATCATAGTAGGCTTCAGAAATGCTGATGACCCAATAAAGCTGATGTAAGTGTGTGTGTTCCTCGATTAAATTTTGCAGAGCCTTTATATTAAATCCATAATCTCTTACCCAAAGGTGGATGTTGTCTAATAGAATGACCAACCGACTTTCCTGATTATCGTTCTCTCCTAGTTGACTAACAAAGTCAGCTAATTCTTCAAGGGAACGCCATTTTGGGCCTGGGCCGTTGTTTGTATGCAATTGACCAGCTTCCAAGACTAGCTGCTCTGGTTTCGACGCGAATTTTTTCAACAGTGTCGCGTTTTCTGGAATATATACAGGATAATATAAAGGTTCGTTTGGTTCGTGATTTATTAAGCCGTGCAACAGTCTGACCATTAAATGGGTTTTGCCACTTCCCGCACTGCCCATGATCAGCAAACAACGGCCGTAACTCGGCCAATCTAGTGCTATCGCTAATGACTCAAGGACTTGATGCCATTTCTCTATCCGCGAATTTAACTCTGGATTTTTTCTGCCCTTGCGTATTTCTGCTAAGGCTTCATTGAAAGAGAAAAGCGGCTCGACGGCAATCCAACCCTTCAATTGTTTTGATATTGTTGGATATTTCTCTGACTGGCAATCAACTGGCTTTTTTAACCAGCGCTTTGCCTGTGTACGAAATTCATTTTCCAGGCGTAAGCTCCGAAAATCATAAATAGCATTTGTGGCTTCTATTAAGCTGTTGGCATGTGCTTCAATTATTCTGTGCCAGTCATAATGAACAAAAGAATCTGTGACGGCTTCGAGAGGTGATGGAAACAAAAGCGCGTCCGGGTTTACGGACTTAGCTTCAATTCCTTGCCATTGATCGGTAGCCCAATCCTGCCACCGCTGCACAACTTTTATCATTGATAACCCTAGATACACACCCTTTTCGTAAGCATCTAGTTGTTGCTGAATTGAATGTTTTAATAAGTCAACTGACTCGAAGTACAAAGGACTGGCAGAATGCTCTCTGATCTCATGCAGAAAATCCTTATGCTTATTGATTTTCTCATCATAGGCTTCTTTTTCTAATGCGTGTTGTTCGCGCTTAAGAGCGCAGCTATCCTCGTATTCTTTCAATCTCCATACATAATTCTGGTAAGCGGTACGATGTTGATCGATAATTTGGTGACGTTCACGTTTATGGTCGGCCCAGTTTTCCCGATCTATTTCATCGGGAGTGGGACGGTTTGTGATTATAGCCAAGACATGCTGTACAGTTCGCCAGGGTTGTGTAGAAATGGGGATGGGTTCTGGAGGTAAGGTGGGTTTGTTTGGTCGTAGTGGCGGATCGCCATAATCTGGTTCAGGTGGTGGTGTGCTACTGAGTGTTTCTACGGATGGCGCAGCACAAAAGATCAATGCTCGTCGAAAGTGGGAAACAACGTACTCAAATTCCTGGTGAATCTTTAGAGTAGTTTCCAAAGGTATCTCACTTTGTTCGTGTCCATAGATACCGATGAAAAGGTCGCATTCGTTGATGAGTCCTAACCGTTGTGATTCCGGTAATAAAGAGATTTCCCTGTCGGCGAGGACTTTATCACCAATTTCTTTGAAGTATTGAACTGCGGCCGATCGATATGGTTCCAGTTTGTCCCAAACGATCCCCACATAAACATTTCGCCTCGCAGGAGCATCTGGCGACCAGCGTTCCAGTGTATCCCGAATTTCTTGGGTTAATGCGATTAGTTGTGATAGGTGTGCTAACTCTGTAACAAGCAACTGCCAGTGTTGATCATTTGTTTGCTGCCAATTTTGCATGGCTAGTTCTACCAGGCCGAATTGTTCAAGCAAGGGACTGATCCCCGGCAGAGGCTCTCCCTCTCTCAGACGATCTTCAACCGACTTGGTAATAGCTGAAATTAGCTCTTGCTGAGTTAATTCTGTTTTAGGTTGCCACTTTCCGATCAAATCAGAGAGTCGGTTGACACCAATAGCGGCCGCCAAAGACATAAGTCCAGCTTCAATACTGGGAGCTTGCACAACAGATGTGTAAGCAGCAATAGTTGCACCTACACAAAAAGAGGTGATATAGGTTCCAGGGCCAGGGCGAAAGGCATTGAGTTGCTCCACGACCCGTGATCGAACTTTCTCAACTATTTCCCGAATTTCCGACGATTCGGTGGGTTCATCCATTTATAATGATGGCCTCTAATAATGTCCTAGTAACACTGAAAGAAAGCGTGCATTCTTCTTTAATGTTACCTCTGTTCACCACGTTATTCTGTTGTGTTATCAATGCCTCAATTCTCAAAGTCAACAAGTGTAGACGGTGTGCAACTACGTATCATTGTTCAAGACCGCGCAGCTTGTTTTCAGCCCAAGTATTATCAGACACCCAATTAGCTGTTATGGGGACTCAACGTGTATGCCATGAGCCTCTAGCAGAGTAGAAACTATTCGGTGAAAGTTCGTTCTCTCCAAGAGATGTATTGAGACATCTAGTGTATGAGGAAGCCGTTCCAGGAGTTCTTCAATGGCAGTTCGTCTTTCATACTTCTTGAATCTTTGTTGCTGCAATTGTGTCAAAATATCTTGGATTTCTTGGGCCTGATGATTCCAGTTGCGGCTAGGAATCATCCAGTTGCGGTTGATAAACACGAAAATTTCATAGACATAGGTTTCACTAAATCCCTGGCTGCGGAATGTGTTTTTTTCAATCTGGTAATTTTCAGACTCCTCTAGCCTTTCCAATACCTTTGGCATTATATATGCTTCTACCACGAGAATGGGAAGGTTCGTGCGAACGGCCAGCCAATCTCGTAAAGCATCGAATTTGTATCCTTCCAAATTGAAATTTGATTTAGCAAGAGACCCTTGTTGAGTAATCACTAGGGCAATCTCACGAAGATGTTCCAAGCATTCGTCAATTGTTTGCTTGTTGGGCACAATCCAATAAGGGCCAGAATAGCTCTCACGGCAAACAACACCTTCATTGACAAGGAATGTAAGAACATTCTCTAAAACCCTTTCATCATCTGTAACATCCATTTGTCTCAATCGCACAATGATCGAGGATTTATCTACTAAAGGTGGTGCTTCCTTTACCTGAGAAGTGACCTTCACACGTTCCGTCTGAAAGTGTGATATTGCCTCAACTGTCTTTGCTTTTAACTCCCCAAACCGAATAATGGTTTTGACCTCACTTTCATACCTTGCTCGCAGAGTGGCTATAAACGGATCTTCTGGCTCCGCCTCATTTGGCGATCTTAGGATCGAAATAGTAGTAACACCCATAAGTGCGACAAGGGCGATAAGCGCACCTGAAAACACAACGACGGTGGCTGTCAGGCGATTCAGATCAGGAAACCAGATTAAGAAAAATGGAATTATGAAAGGGAAGGAAAGTCTAAAACGCCGCAATGCGACGGATACTTTGCTTGGTAGGGTTATGGTTGTGATCCATCGCAAGCGGACATATTTTAGGATCACTCGCCAATTAAATTGGGTAACTGCGACTACGCCTAAAGCAGCGATCACAAGTACCGTGATATGCTGAGGGTTATTGTAACTGGGCTGCCAGGTCATGGAGAGAAAGAAGCCGTTAAATACAACACAGACGAAGAAAATGGAAACGAGAAATAAGCCTAGTTTGAACCATCTATCCTGTTTATTTAGTTCGTGAAGTATGCCTAATACAGCGAGGGAAAGAGCTGCCAGTTCGACGCTAGAGCCAGCAATAGAAGTGATTGTGTCTTGTGTCAGTAGAACCTCAATACGAAAAACCCAAATGACAAAAATCAGCAAAGCCCATATTGAGAATGTTGTTGCCGAAAACGCTACGTAGCCCTGTTCCGAAAGGATCGGGCGACTTCGCCGACGGAGATTTGCGAAAACTATTCGTGGGCCACCGTCATCGCGCTCGTTGTCGTTTCGATCCCCTTGAAACAGGTTAAACATAGGATTAGTCCTTTGCCAATATCAGCTATAGGTGCTTTTGGCGGGCCTGGTTATAATCTCGTTCAATGAAAGGCTTCCTTACCACATGTAGTACGTTCTGATGAGGATGACAGCATGTTTGCATGGATCAAAAAGGTATATCTTTGCTGCCGGTTAGTTCCTCAAACCAACCTGTCAGCCAAGTCATTGCGGCCTGAAACTTCGCTGCTGGTAACAACTTATACGACGTGATACC
>JBHIVS010000071.1:0-10583 GCA_041987885.1 Pseudobdellovibrionaceae bacterium
TCTCGAGTTCACGCAAATTCCCTGGCCAGCTCCAGCTCTGCAATCTTTCCATGGCTTCAGCACTAAAAGCCATTCCTGATTTCCCGTGCATTATCTGAGAAAAATCCAAAATAAAATTCGCTGTTTTTACAAAATCTAATTTACGATCTTCTAAACGAGGTAATTCCAAATGGACAACCGCTAATTTATAAAACAAGTCTTGTCTGAATTGGTCTTGCTTAACCAACGCTCTGATATCTCTACGAGAAGTCGAAATAAATCTAGGACGACTTGAATCCGTACGCTCAATAACACGCATCAGTTCACTTTGAATGACACTAGATGCGCAATCAAGATCTTCAATTAATAAAGTTCCACCATCTATTGTTGAAAAATCAAAGCCCGCCGGATTTTTACAATCTAAAACATACAATCTAGATGATCGATTTTTTAAATGAATATATCTAGCCAGACTCGTTTTTCCACAGCCAGATTCTCCCAACAATAGCAAACTCGCTTGCGTAGGAGCTAATTGTAGAGCTAGTTTTCTGACATCGCTCATTTTTGTATCTTCGAAACGTATTTCATCAAAATCAAAGTACGACATTGATTCCCCTACTGACCTTGTTGACTCTCAGACATCGCTGGAATTCTCTTAATATAGTTTTTATAATCAGATCGCCATCTGGAGTCTTTTAGCTTTTCTTGCGCTAAATTTTCCCAGAATTTATTTTGGTCATTTTTAAACTTCGCCCAAACTTCAGAAGCGTCCTGAAGACGACCTTGGTTAAACAAAATTTCACCTAATTTATAACGAATTGAAGATAACGGGCGAGTCTCTTCATACTTTTCCAAAAGTTTTTGATAAGTAGAGATCGCTTTCCCATAATCTTTATTATCAGAATATAAATTCCCCAATTTTTCCAAAGCACGAGCATGAACATCTTCTGGAACAACTTTAGAATCACTATAAAGTTCATCAACTTTCGCTAGAGATTCAATGGCACCAGCTTTATCGTTTTGCTTTTCTTGCATCTCTGAAAGCTTCAAATAAGGTTCCGCCACTAGTTGCGGTTGCCCCTTCCATTCCTTCAAGAGTTCAGACAGATAACGAATCGCTGATTGAGGTTCTCCGCGACGATCCAAAAGATCTGCCGTCATTTCAATTCTTTCGATTTGTTCAGGCTCTGCCATTTTTTCTGGTGCTTTAATATTTTTTAAGTATTCATAAGCTTGATTAAATTTATTTCCTTTTACACTTGAACTTGCTAAACGCAAATTTACCTGATCTTCAGAAGGAAGGTCTTGAATAATACGAACTTCTTTCTCTCTTGGTGTACCTTTTAAGGCATACATTTGATTTAAAACTTCTTGATAATAGCGAGTCGACTGATCAGGAACTCCAGCCATTTCATAAGCTCTGCCAATATAAAATTTCGTATCTAGACGATTGGATTTTTTTAACCAGCCATCTGCATATTGCATATGAGTTTTTAGAGAATCGATAAATTTTCCGCTATCAACTTCGCCTTTTATTTTATTATTAATATTACTAACAATCCTTTTTTCGACTTGTTCATTATCAACAATATTTGGATTTTGGCGGTAATAATCTTCCAAAAGATTCACGGCTTTTTGATACTCTTTACGACTGGTAAATCCATCTGCAATCATCACAGTAGAAAACTGTTGAATCCTAGGAATCTCACTGCTTTTGGCCAAAGACATAATTTCCTGAACTGCATGTTCTACTTCTTTTGGTTTCATATTTTTCATACGGGTGCTTAATAAATGTAATCTTGCAACAACGGCCTTTGGGCTATCGCCAAATCTAAAGTATGTCTCTAGATACGCGCCCATGACCTTTGCTTTATCTGCACCAAAAATATCCAACAACTCACCTAGACGAGTAATTGCAAACGCAGAATGAGAATCTTGAGGGAATTTTTTAATAAATTCTTTGTACAAGTTCATACTAGGCGCATACTGCTGAGTCAGAAACTTAGCCTCTGCCTGATTAAAATAAGCATTCGGATAAAAATTATTTCCTTCTGGATATTTTTTAATAGCGTCTTGATAAGCTTCTGCTGCCTTAAAGTATTCTTTCGCTTTGGCCCATACATCACCTTTGCGATAAGCCGCTTCAACTTTTACATCTCTTACCAACGCTTGCTGCTCTAAAGCATTTAACTCATCAATAGATTCTTTGGCTTTATTTAATCTAGAAAATGCAACAGCTTTTCCTAAACGAGCCAACTCCTTTGATGCTGTATTTGCCATAGGAATATTTTTATTGGTTATATGATTTTCAAATAGGCGAATGGCTCCTAAAAAATCCCCTCTATCTATAGCCTCAAAACCAAGCTTTACAGATGTTTTTTCAGCCAAAGCTGACTTTGGATAAGCTTCAATTGCATCTTTGGAGTACTGGATTGCATTGTCGTACTCATTGACGTTTTTGGATTGGTGCCATAGTGCAAAGTGAACATCCGCAGTCATAAAATCGATAACTTCATTATATTCTGACTTTGGGTATTTCGTTTTAAACCACTTTTGAGTCTTTAGAAAAACGCTGTATCTTTGCTTATTAAAAAGTGTCAGTAATAAACGAGCCTGTTTATTTTCGTCAGAATCTTTGGGAGTAATTTCATAAATAACTGGTGCTGCCTTAATTCTTTCCCAAAAAGCAATTGAGGTCTCTTGCAACGGAAATGGAATATAATAGTTATCGCGCGATTTAATGACAGATTCTTCTTTGACTTCGTAGTCTTTAAGAGAAAAGCGATCATAATCTGGATCACTACCATCCCAGACTCCCGCTTTTACAGTCTCATCAACCTGTGCTAAAACTGCCCCTTGATTTTCAATCTTTAAAATATCAGTATTTGCAGGTTTACGATTCGATGCTGTTTCAGATTTTTTATTAGCTTTAGATGATTTAGCGGTTGCTTGATTATTTTCTGGTTTCTTTTCAACAGTAGATGTTTTTTTCAAATTAGGATTTACATAGAAATCTACTATCAATCTTGATGGCTGATCCGTCAGGTAGTCAAAAATATCGATGCTTTCATCTTTAAGGAAAAAGCGAATTTTTGTTTTACCATCAATTGATTTAGAGTCCACTTCAACCTTAGAAACAAACTCACTCTTAAACTTCTCAAGCTGGGCCTTAGTCGCATCATTGACTGGAGTTACCAGCATATCTGCAAAGACTTTCCCATCCGCTTGATTTTTTTGGATATCATATTGCCAGTTTTGAGCGCCAATAAGCTCCAAATGCACCGTATCTGCCTGAAATGAAATTTCACCAGAAACAACTGGAACATTCGCGTATGCGAGACTATAGACTAGGCATCCTGCCAACATCAAAAATTTTAAAGCGTTCACTCCTTGAACCCCTTCTACTACTAGAACTGTTACTGCACAGACAGTGCCAGATCTGTTAAAGGTCAGATGGCAAATATTTTCAAGTTGGGGAAAAATGTACCTAGGTTTTCTGGCGCCTGCGCCAAAAAGCTGACAGAAATAACTCTATGTTGCACAAATAGAAGTTCTTTCGAAACATATAGACATTAGTCTAGTAGCTATTTAAATTTTCTAAATACATTTAACATTTTTCCGATATATAAACCTATGAAAAGACTCATCATTGTAATCAGCTTCATTGGACTTCTTTCTGGATGCATTTCATTCAACATCGGCCCGTCGCAATCTCGTAAAGCGAAGGACGTCGAATACAAGGAACCCAGCAAACCTTTTAAGAGCTTCAAAGCTTCTAATTCTGACCGCGCATGGATCAGCGAAAGCACTGGCAATACGCTTTCATATTCTTCTGAATGCGGAGACAACAGCCCGAGTATTGATCAAGTATATACGGAGCTCATCTCAGGAGTTTCAAAATCCCAAGTCGTTAACGAAACAAGAGGTTTTTTCAACGAAAGAACTTCTATCTCGGCAACAACTCGTGGGAATCTAGATGGTGTTCCTGTGCAAATGTCATTTTTAGTTTTCAAAAAAAATAGCTGTGTCTACAGTCTCAACTATGGCGGTGTAGAACAAAAATTCGAATCAGAACTTAATGTCTTTAAATCCTTTATCGATAGCTTCAAGGCTCCCTAATGAACATTAAGGAACTTAAGACTTATAAATTTCTTTATGACGTCCTCCACTTCATGGGTGGAATCGGATTGTTAATGAAGGACATCTTACGAGAAACCTTTACCGGTAAACTGTATGTAAAACTTATTACTGAACAAGTTTATCAAGTCGGTATTCGTTCTCTCTCCTTAGTTTGCATTACAGCTATCAGCATCGGGATGGTTATGTCCCTACAATTTGGATTGGGTTTAGAGAAATTCGGCGGCAAATTCTACGTTCCCAAAGTTTTAGCGGTCACGATTCTTCGTGAAATTGGTCCCATGTTTACCAGTCTTATGTTGGCTGCTCGCGTAGGAGCCGGCATTGCAAGTGAAATTGGCTCAATGGTCGTAACTCAACAAATCGATGCCATTCGTGCATTAGGCACATCTCCGATCAAAAAAATTGTTATTCCTCGTGTTCTAGCTTGCTTGATAGCTCTGCCTGTTTTGGTATCCTTCGCAAACATTATCGGAAATATCGGCGGTTTGATTGTTGGAGCTACTGAATTAAAACTAGATCCTCAGTTTTATCTTTTAAAAGTTTTAACAACTTCGTCTTTACAAGATTATCTCTCTGGATTTGCAAAAACTTTCTTTTTTGCGCTTTTTATCTCTGTTCCTTCTTGTTATTTCGGACTTACCGTAAAAGACGGAACCAAAGAAGTCGGTATTGCTACAACCAAAGCTGTTGTGGTTGCCTCTATTCTTATTGTTGTCGGTGACTTCTTTTTATCCAAACTATTCTGGATTGTGGAGAGAATGCTATGACTCACAAAAGATCAAAAATTGAAGTTGTAGATTTTCACAAATCTTTCGGTACAAAAAAAGTACACCAAGGTGTTAGCTTTTATGTAAAAGAAGGCGAATGCGTAGGCTTAATCGGGGGTTCTGGCGCTGGAAAAAGCGTCCTGCTCAGAAGTTTAGTTGGCTTAGAAAAACCTGACAGCGGACAAGTACTCATTGACGGAGAAGATATCGTTCCCAAGAAAGAGCGAGAGCTCATCGAAGTTAGAAAAAAAGTAGCCTATGTTTTTCAAAATGGGGCCCTTTTTGACTCCCTCAGTGTTTATGAAAACTTAGCCTATCCACTTAGAGAACATTTTTCTTTGAGCGAAAATGAAATCGCAAAAAGAATTAAAGCTCAATTGGAAGAGTTTGGACTACCAGGTGCTGAGCATCTTCTTCCGGGAAATATCTCTGGAGGAATGCAAAAAAGGGTCGGACTAGCAAGAGCCATGATGATGAGCCCTGATGTCGTACTTTACGATGAACCAACAGCAGGACTTGACCCCTTTAACACCAAAAGAATTCAAGAATCTATTTTAAAATTAAAATCAAAAGGAGTTACGTCTATTCTCGTAACTCATGATATCCCAACTGTTTATGCTGTTTGCGATAAAGTCATTCTTTTATCCAAAGGCAAAGTAAGTGAGCAATTTACTATGACTCAACTAGAACAGAAAGATGACAGCGCTATACATCAGTTTATGAATGGAGAAACCGCCTAATGGAATCAAAAATGAGTACTCAAATCAAAGTAGGACTTTTCCTTACTCTCGGCGTGATTGCCACTCTTGTTTCAATATTCTTTTTAGGGGCTGATAAAGCTTTATTTAGCAAATATGTTCGTCTACATGCTCACTTTGAACAAGTACAAGGGTTAGCCCCAGGCAGTGTTGTTTCTCTTGCGGGGGTCACCGTTGGTAACGTAGAAAAAATTGATTTTATCAGCGAAAGAAATCAACTCAATGTCGTTTTAAAAGTTGATGAAAAATATATGGATCGCATTCGCCTAGGATCAGAAGTTGATATTCGCACGCAAGGAGCCTTGGGAGACAAATATATCTACATAATCCCTGGCCCTCTCAGTGCGGATAATTTAAAAGAAGGTGATATCTTACCTGTGGCAAAAGCCACGGATATCATCAGCGTTTTATCTGAAAAAGGCAGCGAAGCTGGAAAAATCTTTGATGTAATCAATGAACTTTCAAAAACTACCAAAGCTATTAATCACGACAACCGCATGGAAAAAATCATGGCCAACCTTGAATCCATGACGGAGAAAATGAACCGCTCCAGCGTTACCGCAGAAGTCATGTTAAATAAAATCGCTGATCAAAAACCGGGTGATCGCATCGGGCAATCGTTGGATCGCCTAGAGTCTATTTTAGGAAAAATTGATCGTGGCCAAGGAAGCTTTGGAGCATTTATCAACGACCCTACCATTCACGATCGCTTAAAAGCACTACTCGGAGGATCTTCACGTAAAACAGGTGTCGAAAATCTTCTACGTACCTCTGTTGAAGCTGAAGGAAAGTAATTACTTTCCTTCTTCATCAAGAGCCCTAAAAATGGCAATATTCTATGCCAAAATGAGACAGAGCTGACCAAACATTGTACAGGATTAGATCACTAAATCTCCGATAGAGCTTCCTAACAGGATTATTCGTGGCATAGGTCTGGCAGTAGCTCCTTAGACGCAGACATCCACTTGGGATGCGCCAAACCTCGGAGTTATTATGAAAAAAATCAGTCTAATTTTGACTCTTTTTATTTTAGGTTGCCAAGACAGCCATAATAACAATTTCGAATATAGCAATGCTGGCATTTCTACTCAAAATATTATTGGCGGAACACTCATTGACCCGAAAGATAGGACATCTCAACGAGTTGTTAGTATTCGTACTTATTCTAATCCCCAAAAGCATATCATTAATGGCAAAGAAATGATTATCAATGATGTCAGTCAATGTACGGGAGTTCCAATTAGTCACAATCTTGTTTTAACGGCAGCACACTGTATTACTCATCCTAAAAAATACCTTAGAACGGTCGAGTATAAAACAGCTACCGGCGAACACTTTGCCTATGCCGAAGAAGCATCCGCTGTTCCTGAACAATATAAAAAAGGTGATAAGACATATGACGTCGCCGTTATTAAAATTCGTAAAGAATTCAGCAAGGACATTATTATTACTCCTCTCTTAGATCATTCTGTTGCTTCTCTGAAAAAAGTTTTGGCTGCTGGATACGGACGCATTAACAGCACTTGGTTGGATGGCTCTGGAGATGGTCAAAATAAATTACGCTCTGTAGTCCTAGATACTCTTCGTTTTTCAGGAGATGAAACTTTATTCGAAGTCGACCAAACCCAAGGAAAAGGCATCTGCCAAGGAGACTCCGGAGGCCCTGCATTTGCTACTATCAACAAACAGCTTTACGTCGTTGGGATAGCATCCAAAACGACACGTACAACCGTTGGTCCTCCAAATTCAAAAACAATAATGTGCTCTCACAAAGGAATCTTTATCAATGTTCACAAAAGATTCGGAACTATCTTAGAATTAGTGAGATCATTAGATGAAGCCTAGTTTATTTTTTATCCTAAGCCTTTTAATAAGTTCCTTGATTTCCTGTGCTGAATCCAAAAATAGCACAGACGAAAAGCTTTCTAAGATGGATTCTTTTGGAATCATCAATGGCACTGTAATTACCGCAAATCATCCACTCGCCAGACATGTTTTTAGCCTACGCTTTCACTATGCTTTCAGAAAAGATGGTTCTTATGAACTCGGACATTGCTCGGCATCTGCAATCCATAAAAGAATCATTCTAGCAGCAGCTCACTGTCTTCCTAAAAATACCAAAGAATTCAAAGCCTATATTTTGGCTCGAAACTTAGATGGATCAGATCGAAAAATTACTGTGTCTGATCATATCAAACACGAAAGCTTTGTTTTCGATACAACTTCAGTAACTAATGATTTGGCTTTATTTTATCTTTCAGAAGATCTTCCAGCGGATATAGCCAAACCAAGCTTACTCCCCGTTGCGAATCAAAATCTTGGTATTGACGAAATCATCATGGCAGGCTTTGGAACTGAGTTTGAACATATAAAAAAATCATTCAAAGAATTAAAGCTTCGTAGTGGTTTTGCCAAAGCAATTGATTACGACTCTAATCGCCCTTCATTTTTAATCGACAACTCGGCAGAGACCTCTATTTGTCATGGTGATTCAGGGGGTCCCGCTCTGATCAGACGATCTGATGGCAGATATCTAGTGGTCGGTGTAGCTTCTACGGTTGTCTACAATCAAGGTGCTTTTTTCAAATGCCGCCAAGAAGGCCTCTATATGAGCACGGAATACTATTCTAATTGGATCATTGATAATGTTAAAAAACTTATCTCTAGAAATAAAAAAGGCTCTTAACTAAGAGCCTAATTGTTGTCGTCTTCTGGAGCAATTTTACTAATCATTTGTTTTAGTTCAAAATCAGAAGTCGCTGGAACCTCATGCCTATCCAGAGTAAAACGAATATAACGAACAAAGTTACTTTGAAAATTTTTATTAATTTTATCCCTAATAGGATCTTTCATAAAAATCATCTGCTGCATCCAAGTTGAGTTTCGCACCCAAACATAGAGACAACCACGCTGAAATCCCACCGGCTCTGCATTTTTTGCAATAGTCGCCCCGACAACCTCATCCCATTTTGCCCACAATTTCCATCTAAGGAACTGTTCAGACAAAGGTGACTTGCCATTTTCGAAAAGACTTTGTAGTACTTCCGAACCGTTAGATAATTTACCTTTTGGTTTCTTATTGAAATCCATAACTAGAAAAGGTCTACCATAAAGATGACAAATTTGCCTCAAAATCAAAAAATTACTGTGGTGGGCGCCGGCTTAGCAGGCTCAGAATGCGCTTTACAGCTAGCTGACATGGGCTATAGCGTCGTACTCTACGAAATGCGCGATAAAACAATGACGCCTGCTCATAAGACCCACAAATTTGCTGAGTTAGTTTGTTCTAATTCTTTCGGGAGCATGGGGGATGTCTCCGCCCCTGGTCAGTTAAAATGGGAAGCCAAACACCTCAATTCCCATATCCTTAAAGCTGCCTATGAAGCCAAAGTCCCAGCTGGTCAGGCTTTGGGCATGGATAGAGAAGTCTTTTCCCAAATTATCACCGATGAAATCAAAGCAAACCCTCGTATTGAAGTTCGTAATGAAGTCATTGAATCTTTAGATCAAATTCCTCGCCCCGCGGTCATTGCAACGGGCCCTTTGACTCAAGATAAATTGGCAGAGTCTATGCGCCAACATTTTGGTGATGAGTTTTTATATTTCTTTGATGCTATCGCCCCTATTATCGATGCTGATTCCATCAATACTGAAATTGCATGGAAAGCAGATCGTTATGACAAAGGCGAAGGAGATGGGGACTATTATAACTGTCCTATGAACAAAGAAGAGTACAATCGCTTTATCGAAGAAATTCAGAATGCTCGTAAAATCGAACCTAAAGAGTTCGAAACAACAAATTTCTTTGAAGGCTGTATGCCCATCGAAACAATGGTAGATCGTGGGCCTCAAACTTTGAGATTTGGCCCCATGAAACCCATCGGTCTTGATGATCCAAGAACAGGCCGCTATCCATGGGCCGTTGTTCAACTTCGCCAAGACAACAAAGAAGGCACTGCTTATAACATGGTAGGCTTTCAAACTCGCATGGCTTACGGCGAACAGGTTCGTGTTTTTAGAATGATTCCTGGATTAGAAAATGCAGAGTTTTTAAAGCTTGGCAGCATCCATAGGAATCTTTTTATTAACTCCCCTAAACGACTTAATAAAGATCTATCGAGTAAAAATGATCCTTGGTTATTTTTTGCAGGACAAATCACTGGAGTAGAGGGTTATTTTGAATCCACTTGTATTGGATTATTAGTTGCCAAATTTTTGGATCAAAAACTAAAGGACAAACCTTTTAATCCGCCGCCAAGAGCTTCCGCACTAGGATCTTTGATGGAAGCCATCACAGATCCTACACGTGAAAAACATTTCCAACCAACCAATATCAATTTTGCTCTTTTACCTCCTCTGGAAGTAAAAGAAAGAGACAAAGTTCTGCGCAAACAAAAGCAAATCGAAATCGCTCGAAATGCTATTCAGTCTTGGGTTTAGAGTCATTTTGACAGCAAATGCGTCGTAAAAACGAGGAAAACAGTCTTTTACGACGCTCTTCCGTATCTCACCAACACGGCAGAGTTTTTTCGCTGACTCGCCACAAAAAATCAAAAAAATACGAGAATATATTACAATTATTTGCCAAAGACGGGCCTTAAAGTTTGCCCATGCGTGGTGTCACGGGCTACCAACACACTTCATGACTAAAGCTTCGACCGTCTTAAAGCATAATTCTAAATCCATCGCACTGACTGTGCTGTTGGTTTTTACTGCGTTTGCTGGAAACGGATGCCAACCTGCTTTATGGAATGAACAAGGTAGTTTGACCGAGCTACAAAAAAAACCTTCGATCACGGTTTTAACTATTAAGAGTCCTTTAACATATTCTAAACCCCGCCAAGGCGAGGCTGTAGGAATTGATAATGACCTCTTAGAGTCTTTTGCCGAAGAGTATGGTTTAAATCTGAAATACAAAGTTTTAGAAAATGAACAAGCT
>JBHIVS010000072.1:0-10568 GCA_041987885.1 Pseudobdellovibrionaceae bacterium
CTTTTGCCTGCCCCCACTGTGGAACCTACTTGAACATTAAAATACCCTTCACTTTGGGTCACATCTACATACTGTTGCTCTTCGTAAAGCACGCAGGTCTTTGTACCATTTAAGATTTGCAATCGAAGTTTAACATTGGATTCTGAAAGTGGAATTGTATGATCTGTGTCTTGGTATAACTTACCGTCCAATGTGAAAGAGGGCGAAAGCTCACCAGCTCCCCAAGACATGAAAGGAAACAATATAACGATCAGTATTAATCGACTCATAATGGTTGATGCCTTTCTCGTGAAAACACGATAACTTATCGGCATTTTAAAGTTTAAACGTAATACCTGATACTTAACAGTCCCAAGCGTTTAGCTGTTTCATCTTTAGATATATGTCCGTAATCAATATAATGTTTTGTTTTTATGTAACTAGCTGCACAGACTACAAATTCCCCTAGACTCTCGTCCTGAGACACAGCATCTCTTTCCTTCTCTTCAATTGTGTTCAATGATTGATTTACAAAATAGTAATAAATTGATGAACGCTATTTTAATCATGAGATCTTTTTATAGACTCATTGAATATATCCAAGGAAGGCTGCCGTGACCGGACGAAAGTTGTGTATTCAAATTGGAGGAGGCTTGGGAGACCAAGTCTGCGCAGAACCAATCATTCGCTACTACGTTGAACAATGGGGGCAAGCAGATGACATTGCACTGATGACTCATTATCCAGAGTTTTTCAAACACTTGCCAGTTACGTCCTATACCCAAGCACAAAACTTTAATGAACCCCGGATGTCGACTCAAACTCATCCTGACAAAACAAATGATCCTTTCGACAAAGTTTTGATCTTTCAAAGATCTCATCCTGTCGACTATATTTCTGCTCGCCTATTACGTAGAACTCTTCCCCTTCAATGTAAATCCATACGTTTACAAGTTGATTCCGATGCCCTGACTAAAATTCAAACTCTGCTAGGAAATAACCGATCGAAAACAGTTTTAATTCATGCCGGCGAAGGATGGCCTTCCAAAACTTTTTCAAAAGACATTTGGAGTTCATACTGCAAAATTTTAAATGATCATGATTACAATGTTGTTTTAATCGGAAAAGGTTCTACAAAAGAAATTCTCCATGCCAACCTAGACCTTCGAAATCAATTAAATATTGAAGAGCTTATTGCAATCATCTCTGTAGCACCTATTTTAGTATCAAACGATTCCGGTCCGATTCATGTTGCAGGGGCTTTTGATAATTGGATTGGATTAATTGCTTCTTGCAAAGATCCATCTTACTTATTCCCTTACCGGCAAGGGTCTCAAAAATACAAGACCCAAAGTCTAGAAAGATATAAAGCTTACGAACAAGATTTTAATTTTGATCCTCTAAATTTTATAGATATTCCTATTTCTGATTTATCTGAGGAAAAAATTAAAAAACTCGTTCCGACACCTGATGAAGTTTTGGCTTTCGTCCGCCGAGCCTTTAGTCAGAGCGAGTGACTAAAGTCTATTCTGAAATTTTTAAATAAATCTTAGCGTCACTGTTCGATATGATTATTCTATCACATTTAAGTGAAGGAGTTTCATTTGCTTTCGAGGACAGTTTGTTTTTTTAGAAAAAAATATCTAAAAAGCATTCTAGTCTTTTTATTATGTCTCATCCCTTTTCTTTCTCACGCAGAATTTCTATCACCACAATTGTATAGGGTGCAAAAAAATCAAACTCTTTCAGGAATCACATTCAAAACTCTTGGAGGACCTATATATGGTCCCCGTGGAAATTTACGACGAGTACTTGATATCAATCAACAAATCAAAGATCCAGACTACATTTTGCCAGGTTATTTAATAAATATTCCTGCAAAAAAAGTAATGGAAAAATTAGCCCAAGAATCTATTTTAATTCGCAAATATTCAAACAATGACACATCTCCCGTCCGTCGAGAGACTAGCAATACTCTAAATGACGAAACCGAAATCAATAAAAATACCGAAGGACTAGAACCTGTTTTTGAAAAAACAACTGATCCACTTTCCAACACAACAACTGCACCAACCACAGCTCCAGAAGAAAATCCACCTCAAGAACTGACCACTTCAAATACTATAGAAACACCAGAACCCATTGTTGAAAAATCCGTTGTCGAAAAAAACAATCGGAATAGCACTACGATCAAAACAAAGACCACCAAAAGATCTCCCATTCGGAGCAACTGGAAAGCTTCTTTGGGACTTTCCTATGAACGTATCGACGCTATCGATGCTGTAACAGGGATCGATGCTACTTTACTTTCAGATTTATCTCCGAACTTGGCAGTTAACTGGGAATACTATCTGCAAAAATACTGGAGCTTTGGAATTTCCGGTCAATTAATGATGGAAAAGTTTATGGATAATGTTGCCGACAATAATAGGCATATTGACAATCCCAACGTAAATTTAGTGTCGGGTTCTTTTGAAGTATCTCATCATGAAATAGATCGCGATAAAACTCGATTCGCATTGGGACTACAAGAACGTATTTTCCAACAAACGAACTCTAATTCTGATATTATATTAGATAAAGCTCTCATACCCTTTGCGCGATTCGAACATCGCTTTAATCTCTGGAATTTAACAAAGGGAGACATGGGAGCTGGAGGCTCATTTACTTATTTATTCAGTGGAACGGAAGCGAGTTATAAAGTGGAGTCTGGTTACGGAATTTCTGCCTTTGCTGATTGGAACTTTCGACGAACTTCAAATTCAGCGATGAATGGACGAGTTTACTATTCTCTTCATCAACAAAACTCAGAGATCGTTGAACAGAAAAACTCTATGATAGGTATGATGTTTACATATATGGGAGCTTTATGAAAAATTTGAGCTTAACTCTAATGACTTTGGCTTTCTTATTTGCAGGCTGTTCAAATCCGTTAGGAGATGGACGTAAAGGCTCCCAACTTAATGATGGGTATACCCCTGGGCAACCACCCCCTGTAGACCCAGTTCCTCAATCTGAAAACTTAGGTCCCTCTATTTCAGCTGGTGGTAATGAAAATCTACATGGAACTACTGTTTCTGCAAAAGCAAAGATCCAAAGCAAAGCAAGCAACCTTAAAGGCTCTAGCGTCAGTGCTGCGGTTTCAATTAAATAATTAAGAGTCGAACGCCCAATAGATTCGTTTCCGTATACAAAAACTGCATTACTAAGCTAGCAATAATTCCTGCAGCTACATCATCCACCACAACACCTAGTCCACCTTGGACTTTGCGATCTAAGTATCCAATAAATAAAGGCTTAGTAATATCGAGCAATCTAAACAAAGCAAAACCGATCAATAGAGACTGCCAAGTCATCGGCAACCAGATCATAGTAATCAAAAAACCTAGGACTTCATCAATCACAACTTCTTTATGATCATGGCCCCCTCTATTTTTCTCATAGACCGAACATGCCACGACAGCCAAAGGAGCCAGCAAAAGAACAAATCCCATATAAAAATAAGGCCCTAGCCAACTAAGAAAAATAACCAATGGAATAGTCGCAATCGTCCCCATTGTGCCTGGGGCTTTTCCTATTTTTCCGATTCCAAAAAGAGTGGCTAACTGAATAAATACCTTTTGCATTATTAAGGGGGTACGACGTTCAGAGAAAGGTTGCAATAAAAATCCTCTGAAACCAAACAATAACGGATTCTCTGACTTTCAGGGGACAGGCCCTAACACAAAGAACACTTAAATCTCGAGAAATCCTTTTCTTAACTCAGCGCAAAAGTGCTATAGTTCTTCCCTATGAAACCAATCATTCTTACTGGTGACCGCCCAACAGGCCCACTCCATCTTGGACATTACGTTGGATCATTGAAAAACAGAGTTGAGCTTCAAGATAGCTATGAGCAATTTATTATTATTGCTGACATTCAAGCATTGACGGACAACTACGACAATCCAGGAAAAGTAAAAGACAATATTTTAGAAGTCACTTTGGATTATCTTGCTGCTGGTATTGATCCTAAAAAAAGTCATATCTTTTTACAATCAGAACTATCTGAGCTTTTTGAAATGACCACTTACTTTATGAACTTGGTCACTGTTGCAAGACTTGAAAGAAACCCTACTGTAAAAACAGAGATTCAACAAAAAGGCCTTGAGAAATCTCTACCTGCTGGATTTTTAACTTATCCAGTCAGCCAAGCGGCCGACATCCTTGCCTTCAAAGCCGATTTAGTTCCGGCTGGAGAAGATCAAAATCCAATGATTGAACAAACTAATGAGATTGCTCAAAGATTTCATCACATCTACAAAACAAATCTATTTAAGCCGGTGAAAACATATGCGGGCTCAATGGGACGTTTACCGGGAATTGATGGAAAAGCAAAAATGAGCAAATCTTTAGGAAATGCTATTTATCTTTCTGATCCTGCTGATGTGATTAAAAAGAAAGTCCAAAAGATGTACACAGATCCAGGACATCTAAAAATCGAAGATCCAGGAAAAATTGAAGGCAACGTGGTTTTCAGTTTCCTAGATGTTTTCGATCCACGCAAAGACGAAGTTGAAGCACTTAAAGAGCACTATCAACGCGGTGGTTTGGGAGACGGAACTCTAAAGGTTCGTTTAACCGAAGTTTTAAACGAGGTTATAAAACCTATGCGCGAACGCAGAGAACAATATGCACAAAATCCTGAAGAAGTGATCAAAGTCATTCAAGAAGGAACAGAAAAAGCCCGCGCTAAAGCAGCCCAAACTCTAAAAGAAATGAAAGACATTATGGGCGTAGGTCTTTCACAGTTTAAAAGGTAATCAAAAAATAAAAAGCTCTAGCTTAAAAACTAGAGCTTTTTTATTACCCCTATTCGCAGGCCATAATTCTACGCATCCAATTTATCTTTTTTGTTTTTTTACCTTCATATCGATGTTTTTTCTTCAAAACATTTTCCTGTTCGTTGGAAGGTACACTACAGTATTCACCATATCCATCTATCTTTGTTGCTGGGGTCGTCTTAGTTATAACAAGATTAGACGGGGTAAAGGCTCCAGAAATTATTAAATAATCATCGTATTCTGTAATTGAAGAAATATCATCTGGAGTTATAGAAGCCATCGCCAATAAATCAACCAAGTCAGATCTTAAACTATAGGACTCGGTATTTAAATTAATCTCGAGAATATTTGAGCCCGATCTATAATAACGACTTGAACCAGAGCTAGAAAATTGTTGATACCCCTGCCCAACAAAGTTCGCAAAAAAGACCGTACAACTTCCCGCTAGAGTGCATTTTTTAATACTGCCATCATTATCAAGAATATATAAAAAATTATTCAAAGTAAAAGGGGTGAACACACTGACATAAGAAACTAAACTCAAAGGGGTGAACCCAGCGACATAAGAAACTAAACTCAACTGTTCCATTGTTTTATTTGTCTGATTATAAGCGTAGATTGTGTATTCGAAGTTTTCGTATTTATAAAGCAATGGCTTTCCATCTATTTCCCCGAAAAACTCTAAATCCAAAGGCATAAAATAGGTCAAAGCTAGATTGTTCAAATTAGAAAAGTCTAAACTAAATTCAGGTCTTTCACCCGTCCCTGCAATATATCCACTCAACGAAATTTTCTTACTATCAAGTAAATGCTGCTGATTCGAAACTGCTAACGATAATTCATAATCAATATTCGCCAAATCCACTGGATCAATATGAACTTCTCTAAATTCTGTACCCACGTAATAATATATTTTCTGTAAAATTCCGCCCCCTGGATTAGCGGCATCAAAACGTTTAAATAGAGCTACAATTTCTATCTCACTAAGAACATCCGAATTTGATATCAGACTCACATAGTACACATCCGTACTGTTCGATTCATATCCCAAATGATCAGCAAGTGAACCTAATATTTTAGTATTCTTATTAAAAACGAAAGACATAGGCTCATAAAAACTATCTATACAATACAAATGTATCGCGTCCTTTTTCTCATAAACATTTAAACAATATTCTACGGAACTCGGTAACTCAAAAAACTTTTCAACAACTTTGGTATAAGGATTCAAAGACCAGACAGATTTATCAGCTAAATCCACAGGAGCAGCATTACTTTTATTCAAAACATAAAAAGTATAATCTTCATTTACATTCGAATCCTTTTCTACGCTTAAAAAACGAACTTCGCCGGGAATATTATCAACAGCCAACGTATAATTAACATCATCTGTTGACGCGTAGATCGTCGTAAGACCAGACTGAAAAGATTTATCTAAGGAGATCTTATCACCTCTCCTCGAAGAGCCTCCTTCGGAATCGGCCGCTAAATCATTTACCAAAACATCCAGCGTACACCCCGTCAGAGCAAGAAACAGACAGCTAATTATTTTTAATAGACAATTTTTTACGTTCATATGCATACCAAACTTATCGGTATACTAGAAACATTGCTTAAGGATTTATGCCTCTGCTCATTTGTAAGTTATGGATACTCATATTTTATGACTCAACATGGGAACTCTAAATTGTGAGCAAATTCTAGTCTCTTTTTCCACAAAGACTAGATATCTACAAGATGGCAATCCTTAGACACTTTTCAATCTGTCTCAAGATGGTAAGTGCATGTATTTTTAAGCTTTTTATGAGTTAAATTTTCGGCATGTTCGTTGCTCTTATAGACTGTATGAAGCAATCAAATTTAAAGAACAAATTTAAAATTTACTTGTTAGCTTTCGTCTCTTTTTGGAGCGCAGCTTTTACCAATGCAAAATTTGTAGAACTGGAAGGTTACCTTAACGGCCGATCCAGCGGACGCTTCACACGTGAATCAAACAATATCGTGACTCTTTTGCCAAAGGGAACTCGCGGTGAAATTCTAAAATCCAAAAAATTTAACTCTGGAAATTATGGTATTAAAATAAAAGTTCTTGCGGGAGTAAACAAAGGTAAAACTTTTTGGGTTTACCATAAGCAACAAAACTCTAGCTTAAAACTTTATAAACAAGCTCCTAAAAATTGGGACTCTAGCGATAATGACAAAGAAACGACCGATGTCAAAGCTGCTACCAATGCTGAAACTCGCGAAGAAGTAGACTCAGTTCAAGATGCTCCAGGGAATAATGACATTGCTAATAATTATGGTGAGGACTTAGGAAAAGAAAATGAATCCTTAGGGGAAGCTTTAAATGTGATTGACCGCGCCAACAAAGAAGTCAAAGAGTCCAATGACTGTACAGACTGTTCTACGACAACAACAGGAACTGAAGAAAAATCCGAAGAATCTTACAAACAAACTTTTCTTGGGCTGCCAGCGGCTTGTTCGCATTTAATGAAAAATGATGGAACTGTTGGCAAAACAGGCAAAGAACTCATGAAAATCATGTCACAAAATAAGTATTTCGATAGTTTTTCAAAAAAGAAGTCTTTGGGTGCTTTTTGCCCTAAATTTAAAAAACTATCTCCTGACCAAAAACTCCATGCGTGGACTTATTTTTGGACAGTCTTAGCTTATCACGAATCTACATGCCAAATTGATGTAGAACATCCAACACACTCGGCAGGTCAACGAATTAACCCAACTAATGGATTTGGTTTGTGGGCTGCGGAATCCAGCGCCCACTTAAGATCTAGCCGTGGTTCTGCATGTAATAATATTAGAACCGCAGAAGGACAGGCTAAATGTGCGGTCGATACAATGTTTTCTACACAGCTAAACAAAGGATATCGAGCAGACAATTTCTCTGGCTCTTATTGGGGTCCGGTAAGACGTGGCTCTAGCCAAATTATTCCTTTCATGAAAAACTATAAAGGATGTTTTTAAAAGAGAAGACCTATCCAACTTAAAACTTCTCTAAAAATACGGGCACGCTCTAAGGAAAGTCCTGTGCCCAATTCTCATCAATATTTATTTTATAGTCTTCTTCCCAAAATTCATAATTTGATCTGAGTTGAGTTCTAATTTTTTCGACTTCTTTGCGAATCAATTCTTTACGTAAAACCTGCCCCTCGGTATCTCGAGGAATTTCACTAAATTCAACTCGACGAATACGTTTAAATGCAGAAATTTTACTTTTTGAAAAATCCAATATATCTCTCGCCAACTCCTTAGAAGGAACCTGTCCCTTAACCAAACTAATATAAGCCTTCGGGACAGCTTCTTTGTGAGGATGAGGACTCGGAATAACAACGACTTCCCGTATATATGGATTTTCTTTTAGAATATTTTCAATCTCATAAGGACTCACCTTATAGCCCGAAGACTTAAATATTCCATCCTCACGAGAACCAAAATTATAATTTCCACGATCATCTCTATATGCGAAGTCTCCTGTATGAAAAATCGTTCCTTGAAGATCTAAAGACTTTTCAACTCCCCATAATCCATCCTCAGTATCTAGACATATTTCTCCATAATCGGCAGGCTGCCCTTCTTTATCTAAAAGATTGATTTTAAAACCAGGCATTTCGACGCCCAATGAACCATAGGAGTCTTCTGTTTGCGGTGGAACCCCGATTAACACAGGCGTTTCCGTCAGTGAATATCCATTTCTAATAAATTTTTCCCATCCATGATAAACTGTCGAGATTATATCTGGTCCTAAAATATCTCCCGTACTTAACAACTCTCTCAAGCTCACATCAGCAGCACCTAAATCTAACTCACAAAGATGCCTCCACACGACAGGAGGAGCTAGGAAACTAGTAATTGGATAATCCTCTAGAGCCCTAAGAACGGCTTGCGGATCAAATCTTTTTTCCTTAAATACAAAGACAGTTGCTTCCGCGTTCCAAGGAGCAATAAAACTACTCCAAGCATGCTGCGACCAACCAGTAGAATTAATACTTAAATGCACATCTCCAGGTCGCACTCCCATCCAATACATGGTCGACAAATGTCCTATAGTAAAGCTTCCATACGTATGCTCAATAATATTATCTCTGGCATGAGGCCCTGAGGTAAAATACTTAAATAAAGGATCTGTAATCAGTGTTTCTTCGGTGGGATTAAATTCCGTACTCTCATAATAAACTTCGTCATAGTTTACCCAACCTGATTTTTCGCTGTTTATACCAATGCATAAAACGCCTTCGTTATTAACACTAAATTTATCACAAATTGCATTGGAACAAATTAAGACATCAACCTTTTGAGCAGATAATCTGCGCTTTAATTCTTCATCTGAGAGATGCAAACTATTAGGAATCATCACCGCACCTATTTTCATAGCCCCTAACATAATTTCCCATAATACGGGATCATCATCCACTAATAGAAAAATCGTTTGTCCTTTTTTAATTCCATGAGTTTTAAAAAAATTTGCAACTTGATTTGATCGTGCAGAGATCTCACTAAAACTATATTTTTTTTCTCCACCTTCTGCATTGACCTGCCATAGAGCAATTCCAGAGTTATTTTTTGCCATCTTGTCAAAGTAATCTAAAGCCCAATTAAACTTATCCAATCGAGGCCACTCAAAGTGACGATGAACGTAATTATAGTCTGCTCGGTGTAAGATTAAAAAGTTTCTCACCTTCTCAAATTCACTCTGAAATTCCATAGAGACCTCCAATATAATCGTCTCTATTGTACCGCCAGTAGACCAGCTATCTGGGAATGTTTTTGCTTCTTATTGTGAATTATCAAAGCCTCTGTTAAAACTTCGGTATGGGACCATTTCAAGTTATTAGTACTGCTATTTTTTCTATTGTGTTTATTTACGTGTCACACCAAGTGACTAGGTTTGCGAAACTACAAACTTACGTTAGTGTTTCCATTGTTCTTTTGCTGGGGCTCATATTTCTAGGGACATTGGTTTTATTTAACCATTTGGCTGCCCCCAAACAAATGGAGAGTCACGAACACCAAGACAGCCTTGTTAATATCGGAATGACTCTGTTGGCTTATATTAACTTCATTGTCACCTTTGTAATCTTACGCGATATTTTTGGATTCTTCGATCGACTTTTTCTAAAATCAAGATATGCAGATTCTCTTTATGGAGCCACGGGCAGCTATGTCATGCTTATTTTACCAGTGCTAGCAATCATGCTAGGTTATCTGATCGTATTCGCGGGGCCAAATCATAAAAAAGTAGAAATCAAATCAGCTCAGTTGCCCGAAAAGCTCGATGGTTTACGCATCGTACATCTCACTGATATTCATATCGGTGCGACCCTGCCCTCAAGTCTTCTTCAAAAAATTGTCGACAAAAGCAATGCACTCAACCCAGATATTGTCGTCCTGACAGGGGACATTTTAGATCATTTCCCCGAACCCTATTCCGAAGACCTAAAAACTTTGGGGAAATTGAACGCGACACACGGTGTTTATTATGTATTGGGCAATCATGAATACTACTGGAGTTATCAATCTAGCCAGCAGGCCTTTAAAAATCTAGGCTTCCGAGTTTTAGAAAATGACGTTCATGACCTTGAGATTTCTGGACATCTACTACAAATCGCAGGACTTACTGATCCCGCAGCTGCCCGTTTTAACCAAGAACTGCCCGATTTAGCTAAAATTTCCGAAAAGTATAAGCCAGAAAGCTTTAAAATCATGCTCGCACACCAACCCTTCGTGGCCCCTCAAGTGAGCAAGATCGGT
>JBHIVS010000073.1:0-10451 GCA_041987885.1 Pseudobdellovibrionaceae bacterium
TAATTAGGCAATAGCACCCCACTCCTGGTCAGATTAATTCACCAAGTTGGATCGCGTTGATCTATTTCATCGATGAAAAAGTCATCAGAACAAGGCGGACCACGAGATTCTATGACCTCTAACGGTCGAAACGAACTTAATTCCCCAAGACTTTCTAAGATCTTTTTTGCAGCGGCTTTATCCTTAATAACAGCAATCTGCTCTAACCTGCCGGAACACCTTGGGCAGACTGTCACGTCAATTTTGAAAGTACGCTTCAACATCTCTGCCCAACGAAGACGCTCTTTTTTTACTTTTTCAACCTTCGCAAAATTATTCACAAGATAAGATTCGTTTGTTCCCTTTTTCTGCGATGGTCGTTTGACGATCAAATCCCGATCTTTAAAGTTCGGAGCAAAACAACCATGATACCTCACCATATTCATGCGTGGCGGGGGAATCAACGCCACCAATCTTGCAATAAAATCTAAAGGGCTGCCTCTTCTTGGGTTGCCCCTTTGCTTTGCTCAATTTCTGCAGTTCGCAACTTCTGGATGATTTCCTCAGGTGTAAATCTCTTTCGTGCCATGATTGGGTCCTTTCTTGGCCCAGATCTTATCACAGAACTTGGACCGATTTAAGCCGGGCAGGTCAACCACAAAATCATGGATTCTTAGTCCCATTTCTTACTTTAAACGAACCTAAGTCCGGTGTCTGCGCTTGAGTGTCTCGATCATTTGGTTCTTTTTCACTGGTTCACCTATAGCTTAAGACTAAATCTTTTCTGGGCTGCCCCCAGGCTGATTCCACCGAAAAATCCCAAGAAAGCCCCAACAATCCAAAGTGTGGCAGGAAAAAGATAGACCTCTGTCCCCAAATAAAGAAATAGAGCAAAAGAAAATCCACCTACCACAGCAAATACTGAGTAGTGATCCCTACGCACCACATACATATCTTGAGCATTGAGGCAAAGAACGATAGCGGAAGTACTTAAGAAGAAATAAAATAAACCACACAAAGCCAAACAAGTTGTATGACCCACAAACTGCATAAAAACAGTCATCAAGTCATAAATCTCAAAAGCTCGAACTCCAAATTGAGAACACACCGAAAGCGAAAAGCAACTGACCAACAAGTGAATCGTAAAGACCTTTAGAAACAACTGTGTTCTCGACGGATAAATCTGCCGATGAATGGCCGCTAAAATCTGTTCGCTGATACGGCGAGGAACTGGATCTTTTTCAGAAACGAAATCTTCAAAATCTGCTTTGATATCTTTGCGCTCTTCAGACATAGTCACTCGCCACTCACACACTTACTCTTCGTTTTTTAAAAGACGAAGAGAGTTAAAGACAACCAACAAAGTCGCTCCGGTATCAGCCGCAATCGCCATCCACATACTGGTGTAACCAAATAAAGCCAAAATCAGAAATATAGCTTTCAAGGCTAACGCAAAGCCAATATTGAAACGAATTATCCCTAATGTCCGCCTTCCTAAAACTATCGCTCGAGAAAGTTGAAAAAGATCATCTTTCATTAACGCCACGTCCGCCGTTTCGATCGCAGCATCAGTACCCACGGCGCCCATCGCAATACCGATCGAAGCCTGTGCTAAAGCGGGCGCATCATTGATACCATCACCGACCATTCCGACATATTTATAGCGGCTGACCATTTCTTTGATTTTCTCAACTTTGCCGTCGGGAAGAAGATCGCCGTAGACTTCATCAATGCCCACCTGCTGGGCAATAACTTCCACCGTTTTTCTATTATCCCCGCTCAGCATAACTACTGTTTTACAGCCGGCCTTGTGAAGTTCTTGAATGGCTTCTTTCGCATATGCACGAACCTTATCCCCGATACCAAAAACCCCCATGACCTCGCCTGTGCAATTAGCGTGAGGCTTATGCCCAACAACCACCAGCGAAAGCGCCTGTGCTTCAATTTCAGATAGGTAGGCCTCCAGTTCAGCACTGCACACTCCTAACTCATGGGCGAAACGATGATTCCCCAAGAAATACTCATGACCTTCAATCGTCGCAAAGATTCCGCGACCTGGTGTCGTTTGAACTTCTGCGACCGGAATCACCGGAACTGCCTTGAGGTCCGAATAACGAATAACCGCTTCCGCCAACGGATGATTTGATTGCTGTTCGATCGAGGCCGCGATGCGAATAACATCGGCTTCGGACCACTTGTTATCCCAAACTTTCAGGGATACGACTTGCGGGACGCCTTCGGTGATTGTCCCCGTCTTATCGACTGCCAAGGCTTTGATCTTTCCTAAGGTTTCAAGAAAGACTCCTCCTTTGATGAGCACGCCCCGTTTAGCCATCGCCGTTAAGCCCGATACGATAGAAACAGGCGTCGATATGACCAGCGCACAAGGACAAGCAATCACAAGCAACACAAGCGCTTTATAAATCCACTCATTCCATTCCCCAAATCCCAAAGCTGGCGGAATAAGTCCGATTCCCAATGCAAGCACGAACACTGCGGGAGTATAAATTGCTGCAAATCGGTCGACAAACTTTTGTGATGGAGCTTTGCTTTGTTGCGCCTCATTCACCAGTTGGATAATTTGTGAAACCTTTGAGTTTTTGAATTCTTTTGTGATCTGAACTTCCAAAACTCCCGACAGATTGATAGTTCCGCCGTAAACTTCGTCTTTTACATTCTTCGCGATAGGTGCGGATTCACCAGTTAACGGCGCTTGATTCACATCAGACCGACCGACAATAACAATGCCATCCGTGGGAAACACATCGCCTGCCCGCACAAGAACGACGTCATCCTGCTTAAGATCTTCCACCAAAACTGAACGAACATCACCTGCCGCACTTTTTAAGCTGGCCATCTTTGGCGTTAGGTTCAAGACTTCTTGAATTGCTCTTCTCGCCCGAACAACACTAAATGCCTCTAAAGTTTCAGAAAGCGAAAATAAAAAGACGACCGTAGCCCCTTCAACATAGTCCCCCAGATAAAATGCGCCAGCAACGGCGACGACCATTAAAACGTTCATATCCAGACGAATTTTTTTAATGGCCACCAAAGCTTTCGGGAAAATTAATGTTCCACCGAAAAGAACCGCAAACAGGCAGACCGTCCCTTGCCACAACTTCGGCGCCTCCAGGAGTTGCAAGACAAGCCCAAGGCCTGTCAGAACCCCTGAAGCAACGACCAGCAACACTCGTGAGGTTGTGATCCCTCCGGCTTTTGATTCATCTTTCGTGACCGTCACACCTGTGAAGGTAATCTGCTTTACCAATTCTTCGTCAGTGACGGTCGCTGCGTGCCAAACCTGAACGGAAGAGGCCATAAGATTGGCCTCCACCCGAAAGATATCTTCTTTTTTTAAAGCATTCTGAATGGCCGCAATTTCATCAGCGCAATCCATACCTGTAACTTTAAATGTCGAGCGAACCGCTCCGGCAGGAATGACTCCCAAGTCTTGTCGACTTGGGAGTTCCTTTGTTCCATTGCAGTTCGAATGATCGTGACCGTTTTCATGACTGGAATGGTCGTGATTATGCTTACTCATGATACTCCTAGTGCGCCACTCGGCCGTTGAATTTTTTCTCGAAGATCGAGTAAAGCGTTGGTAAAACAATCAAAGTAAGAATCGTTGATGACACTATTCCACCGATCACCACCGAAGCTAGGGGTCTTTGTACTTCAGATCCGATCCCTGAAGACAACATCATCGGCAAGAAACCAAAGATCGCCACTAAGGCCGTCATTAAAACCGGACGTAACCTGATCAAAGTTCCAGTCATAACCAAATCCTTTCCCGTATGCCCTTCCTGCTTGAGCTGGTTGAAGTAATTGACCAGCACGACACCATTTAGCACCGCGATGCCCGAAAGGGCGATGAATCCTACCCCGGCAGAGATACTAAATGGTAGGCCATTCGCGATCAGCCCCACAACACCGCCCACCAAGGCAAACGGAATACAAGAAAAGATCAGCGCAGTTTGCCCCACGCTTCTGAAGGCCGCGTAAATCATCAAAAGCACTAAAATCAAAGCAACAGGTGTTAGCACCAAAAGCCTGTTCCGCGCCTCTTGAAGGTTTTTAAAATTACCGCCCCATTGCAGATAATAACCTTGTGGCAATTTCACGTTCGCTTCGACAATTTTCTGAGCTTCATTGACGAAGCTTTCCGTGTCGCGGCCACGCAAGTTAATCAGAACTGCAGAACGTCTATTTGAGTCTTCTCGATTGATTGAGCCAAAGGTTTCAGAAAATTTTGTCGTAGCAAGACCCGACAGCGGCGTTGTCGTATTTGTTCCGATTCCTACCGGAAGGTTCTTTACCGTGTCTAGGTCGGAACGATCTTCCTCTGCTAATCGAACAACGATCGGGAATTTACGTTCATTCTCAAACAAGTAACCACTTTCCTGACCACCCAGGGCGATAGCAACTGTACTTAAAACATCCGACGTGTTCGCACCAAATCGTTTCATTTGCTCATCGATAGGCTCGATCTTTAGAACCGGACTTGTTCCGGCAAGATCAACTTCAACGTCACCTGCACCAGGAACTTTTGTGACGACCTCCTGAATTTTCTTCGCCAGATCCATATTTGTTTGCAAATCAGGCCCGAAGATTTTGACGGAGACATCAGCGCGAGTTCCCTCAAGCAATTCATTGAAGCGCATTTGGATTGGCTGTGAAGCCAAATAATTCTGACCCGGTAATTCTTTTTCAAGTCGAGCCACCAAAGTATTCACCAAGGACTCATACGTGTGACGGCTTCCGTTGTTCGACTTCGGCCATTGTGAGCGATCTTTCAACATAATGTAGGTGTCGGAGATATTGACGCCCATAGGATCGGTTGCCACTTCACTGGTCCCGATACGGGAAAAGACATCATTCACTTCGGCATATTCTTTAATAATGTTATCGGCTTTCACTTGAAATGCCACGGACTGATCAAGACTGACATTCACCGGACGAATCATATGGAATGCAAACGAACCTTCACTCAGCTGTGGCAAAAATTCTGCCCCACGGGTCATAAAAAGGATCGCGCCTACAATCACCGATGCGATGGCCGTCACAATCGTTGCCGCGCGATGCTTGAAAGTAAATTCAAAAATCGGCTGATATGCTTTACGAATCCACTGCATGAATTTAGGTTCTTTGTCTTCGGCATTTCCTTGAAGAATCAACGAAGCTAAGGCCGGAGCTGTCGTGAATGACAGGACCAGGGCAGAAGCTACTGCGATCGCAAATGTTGCAGCCATGGGGCCAAACATTTTCCCTTCAACTCCCGTTAAGGCAAAGATCGGCAAAAAGACGACAACGACGATCAATTCGCCGAACCCCGCCGCCACGCGCACTTCAACAGCCGCCTCGTAAACAGCCTTTTGAACTTCCTCACGCGTTAACTTGCGACCGTATTTCTTTCCTTGTTCACTAACGTACCTGACGCAGTTATCAATCAAGATAACCGTTCCATCGACGATAATCCCGAAGTCAAGCGCCCCTAAGCTCATCAGATTACCGGAAATACCTAGAGGTTTCATAATTAGAAATGTCGCCAAAAGGGACAAAGGAATCGTCACCGCCGTGATAACCGCAGCACGAATATTTCCGATCAATAAGAACAAAACGATGATAACCAGAGTGGCACCCATCAACAAGTTGTGCTCAACAGTCCCCAAAGTAGCATTCACCAGATCAGAGCGGTTATAGACAACTTCCATCTGTACGTTTTCAGGAAGAGACTTTTGAATTTCGTCGACCTTGTCTTTTACACGAGTGGAAACAATCCGACTGTTTTCCCCCAACAGCATCATCACTGTTCCCAGAACAGTTTCTTTCCCGTTATGGGTAGAAGCGCCCGTCCTGAGTTCTTTTCCTAACTTCACTTTTGCGATATCGCCGATACGCACAACACGGAAAGAATCTAATTGCTTCACAGACACGTTTTCGATGTCCGCAGGTGATTTAAATAACCCCACGCCTTGAACCAGGAATTGTTCCGCCGTCTGCGCGATGTAACCACCACCCACGTTCTGATTTACCTTTTCCAAGGCCTGAACGATCTCTTCGAAATGAATTCCGTAGGAAGCCATTTTTTTAACGTCAGGTTGAACATGGTACTGCTTTTCAAAACCACCGGTGGTGTTAATTTCCGCGACACCTTCGACCGTCAGCAAACGAGGCTTAACGAACCAGTCTTGGATCGCTTTAAGCTCCATCATTTGCTTCATGCGGTCGTCGGGTGTCGTCGCGATGTCTTTAAAGTCTAGGGTATACTGGAAAATTTCCCCTAACCCTGTTGAAATCGGACCAAGTTTTGCTGTCGCTCCTTTCGGAATTTCAGACAAGACACCTTGCAGGCGCTCAGTCACCATCTGACGGGCACGATAAATATCAACCGAGTCCTTAAAGACCACAGTCACTTGTGAAAGTCCAAATCGCGTGATCGAGCGCACCTGCAGTACGCCTGCCAATCCACGCATCGAAGATTCCACCGGATAAGTGATCGATCGCTCGATTTCTTCCGGAGCTAAGCCTTCAATCGTGGTGTTGATTTGAACTTGGTTATTCGTAATATCCGGAACAGCATCAATCGGCAAACTCTGGAACGAGTAGAATCCGGCTATCGCCAACATACCCGTAAAAAGTAAAACCAAAGCTCTGTTATAAACTGAAAAGTGAATAATTTTATTGATCATATCATTTCCTTAGTGGCTGTGGCCTTCAGGCGCGCCACCGGTTGCTACAATTTCGGCCGTTCTTAAAAAACCGATCCCTTGAATGACGACCTCATCGCCCTCTTTCAGGTCTTTTGAACGAATCGCTAGATCCTGAGGTGTTTTCTTATCGACGACAAAATCCACACGTTTGTAATATCCGTTGCGAATGCGGAAAAGATTTACTTCTTCTCCAGAATTCAAAACAGCAGATGCTGGAATCTGCCATGGGCCAGCTTTGCTTAACTTCAAACTTTTGAGTTCAAAATTTTTAACGGCTTCCGGTGATAATTTAAATCCCTGCTCTTCGCTGAACTCGGTGATTCCTTTTTCAGGACCGATGTTCGAATTCTCTTCTTCTTCGCCATGTTCATGCTTAGCTTCGCCGCCCTTACCCTCGGCAGCATGATCATGTTTTTCCCCAGAAGATTTTTCTTCGTGGTCATGATCGTGATCGTCTTTATCTTCCGCCGCATGATCCTTTTCACCGTGACCATCGTCTTTATGGGCATGAGCATGCGGATCTGCTTTAGGCTTATCGTTCTTCGCACTTACGTTCAGGGACATCAAAACACTGATTGCCAATACGGCTGTTAATGATTTCATGGATTTACTCCAACGGGTTGCCCGTCGATAATTTGGATATTAAATAGCGCGCCAATAGCTTTCAGTTCATGATCGTTTCTAGCTTTTTCGAAATCGACAAGTGAACGATGAGCCTCAATGACCAATGAACTTGGCACAACACCTTTGAGAAAAAGATTTTCAATTTTCTTATGCTTGTCTTCTAGAACTCCACCGCTCGGAGTATCCTTCAGAGAGGACACTGCTCGTGTGTAAGTCGTTTTATATAAAGCACGCTCTGCCTCAAGCTGCTTAAGTGCGATAGAGCGCCTTTGTTCTGCTGTCAGAACAGCAGCACGGGCCGCAGCGCGACCCGCGCCATTCGCGTTGAAAAATGGAATGGGCATACTTAAATTAAATCCGTATTGCTGAAAATCTCTGCCAGAATCTCGAGTCATCTTTGCGGATGGCCCGATGTTCATAGTTGGCCAAGAGTCGCCCGCTTCCTTATCGAATTCTCCTTGTGCCGCCTGCACGTCGAATTCGGCTGACATATAGATCGGCGAAGATTTTAAATTCTCATTGCGGTCCGCCGGCACTGGCCAAGTCGAAACAGCCGGTAAAGAAACCGCTTTAAGATCTTTAAGCCCAAGCCCGGCAGTCACTAAAAAATAAGACTCGAGCGTTAGTAGTTCTTCGTCATACTCCGTCTTTTTCAGGTCATATTCACTTTTCGCGATCTTAAAGACCGTTAAAGAAACATCCTGCTCGGGGGATCTTGCTGGGCGACCTTCATATTGTTTAACGAGTTTTGCAAAGGTGCTGACCGATTCGTCTACTAGACCTAGCTCTCGTTCGATCTGCTTAATGCGCAGAAGCTTTATAGTCACCTCTTTACGGACTTCAGCTTTTGTTCTATATAGACTCCACTGCGCTCGTGCCTCTTCGACGCTAGCAACTTTTTTACGGGCAGCACGCTTACCACCCAATTCAATGGGGAAGGACAGCGCAACATCTGTTTCCACCTTGCGGTCAGAGTCTATCGTTCCCGAGACCGACGAAAGGGAAATCGACGGATTTGCAAACTGGGCTGCGGCATCCACCCGGGCTGCCTTCTCCTTGAGACTGCCTTCTGCTTTGGCAACTTCGGGTGATCTTGCTTCGGCACACTCGATAACATCTTTATAATTACTTACTTTGTCACAATTTACTTCTGCATGTGCGGCACCCACGAAAAAGAGAACCGACAGAGGCGTGCATAATCTAATAATAGACATACTAATACCTTACTTCTTATTTAGTTTTTTGTTTTTTAAAAAGACGGAAAAAGCCTAAGCGTACTTAGGAGGCTGATACGGAGTATCCAAGACTAGATCCAGAACAGAGCTAGCTTTAAAATAAAATCTAATCTGACTTTGAATTTGAACTTTGGGAATAGAAGCGACCGCAAACACTAACTTCGCGCAATGCCCCAAGTGGCAAAAACCATGGGCGCATGGATCATTATCTTGGTGATCCGAGTTAATATCTGGCGAGCTTACTTGAGTTTGTGACTGCACTGTGGACTGATGGTTTGCTAAGAAAAAATCTGAATGAAAAGACAAGAAATTTCCCACTGCAACCAGCAGCAAAGAAAAAACTAATATAGATATTGAGACTCTTCTCATTCTTTTCATTGATAACGACCTTATGCTAAATTCTAACAAGAAACAAGACGATATGCTCACAGTTTTAAAAATATTACGATTTCTTGTTAAAAATGGTCTGCAGTTACAAGTAGATGCAAGTACCTGGCATCGGCGCCGCTATGTTCGGCGAGGAATGAAACAGTGTTTAGACACGACGTTTAGTTTTGAGACAGGTCGAGTAGGCTTTGGGTTGGCCGCACCAACTTAAGTACTTTTAACAATACCCATGTAACGCAGAATCTCATCATTTTTGTAATCGATATATCCAGATGGGTTGATCGAACTAATTTTCAGGCTGACAGGTCAACTCGCAAGGTTGGTCCACTCAGTCTTAGACTAATAAAAGAGCGCAAGAGCTAAGTCTTTTTAGGTCTGCTTTTCCCGTTTTGAACTGGATTCTCTGAAGCAAACTGGCTGAGGTTCCGGTGAAGAGCATTTTCCTTCCCTGGAATTAGAGTTATCAAAATATCGCTGTAATCTGTAATAACCAAATACTCAGCAGGAACCTCTCCAAAATAGAGAGTCGACCGATAGCCAAAAGTAGTCAGCTCAAAAGAATCGGATGACCTTTCAGAAATCGCTCTGTATGAATGCAAATTGGGAAGTTCGATATGCTTTGCAATTTGAATTTTCAAACCGTTTGGCGAAATTGATTTACTAATAAAATGCTCTCGAACCTGTTCAAAATATTTCTGAGAGGATAGATCACCACTTTGCGCATTATATAGGTGCAGACGGATCATGACACTTGTGACGAAACGAATGAGAAGGGGCTTTGCTCCCTCTTTATGGACCTCAAGGGTCACTTCTTCAGCTCCGCCTTGTATCAGCATATCCGGCAGCTGAAAATTTTTATATTTAAAAAATTGGTCAGCAAAGGTATCACACTCGGTAAACATGTCTTCACAATTCTTGCAAACAATATCCGCCATCGTGTCTGACTTAGTCTAAGACATATAAAAGAGGGTTTCCTGAAACCCAATGTCTATGCTCCCAAGGGAACTACGCTCAAACTCCCCGATAATGAGTCCTTATGTTGCACTCCTCGCCCCGATAGGGGCTAACCGAGAGCTGGTAAAAAAGGATTTGGTTTTGTGCGAGTTGATGCGTCTGCTTTGCATGTTCGTTCGCTTTCTCGGAAAATAGCTATACTTTCGGGTTGTGGTGACTGACACTTAAGCTTATCGAACGCAGTGTTTTTAACCCTCAATAAAAGGAATAATTGATGACTTCGTCGAATGGAAAAATTCTTGAGACTCACAAAGCTATTGCACTCTTTTCAAGTACAATTTGTGCGCTATCTTGTATTCTCGTCGGTATTGGTGCTATTGCGGACCAGTTAGGAAACAAAGACCTCATATGGTCTGCCTGGTTTGGTTTTATCGGCATGGGTGCAACTAGTTTTTTTATGGTCGTACATTGGACTTTGTTTTTTATAAGCAAACAGAACCTTCAGATTAGTATTGGTCTTTCAAGAGTGGTTGGAGTGTTGTACTTATTTTTATTTCCTGTT